>JACPAU010000293.1 GCA_016180705.1 Candidatus Methylomirabilota bacterium | reverse complement strand
CCCAGCCCCTCCGGAGAGGAGGCCCGCCACGGAGCGGCCGGCATCCTGATCCAGGGAGCAGGCCGGCGGCCTCGGACGGCTTCCGCAAGGACTAACGAGCCCCGGGTCGCGGCCGGCACGGGCCGCGGCACCGGCTCGCCGCAGGGAGACCGCGCGCCCCGGGAAAGGCGTTGACAACCCCGCCCCCTTCCGGTAGGTAGAGGTCGGGAGGGGGCGGAGGATGTCGCTCGGCAGCGCGCATCCGAAGGAGCTCCGGGAGCGGATCCGCCGGGGCGAGTGGCGCCGGCCGACAGCCGGGTGCGCCTCGGGCTACGTCCAGGCCAACCTGGTCATCCTCCCCCGGGACCTGGCCTACGACTTCCTCCTCTTCACCCACCGGAACCCTAAGCCCTGCCCGCTGCTCGAGGTGACCGACCCCGGCTCCCGGGAGCCGGTGCGCGTCGCCCCCGGGGCGGACCTCCGGACCGACCTCCCCAGGTACCGGGTCTATCGCGACGGGGTCCTGGCCGAGGAGGCCACGGACCTGCTCTCTCTCTGGCGGGATGACCTGGTAGCCTTCCTCCTGGGTTGCTCCTTCACCTTCGAGGCGGCCCTCCTGAAAGCCGAGGTGCCGGTGCGGCACCTGGAGGAGGGGAGGAACGTGTCCATGTACATCACCACCCTCCCCTGTGCCCCGGCCGGCGTCTTCGAGGGACCCCTGGTGGTGTCCATGCGTCCCATCCCCCCCGAGAAGGTGGCGCGGGCGGCGGCCGTGACCGCCCGGTTCCCCGCGGTCCACGGGGCGCCGGTCCACGTGGGTTCGCCGGAGGCGCTGGGGATCCGGGACCTGGGCCGCCCCGATTTCGGGGACCCCGTGAGCATCCGGCCCGGGGAGGTGCCGGTCTTCTGGGCGTGCGGCGTCACCCCCCAGGCCGTCGCCATGGCCGTCAAGCCGCCCCTCATGATCACGCACGCGCCCGGGCACATGTTCGTGACCGACCTCCGGGACGAAGCGCTCGCCGTCCTCTGACGCCACCCCCCATGCAGGTCCGGTCCTCCGGCTGGCGTATCGGGAGTGACATCGGCGGTCCCGTTCCCGCTCGACGCGGCGCGGGTGCCCTCGGGGCGTCCGTAGACGGAGGAGTCGCCGTGCCTGGGCGGGGCGCGAGGTCAGCACCACCGCGCGTTGATACCCGCTGGTGCCCCCCGCTTGGCGGGGAGGCAGAGAAAGGGGGAGGTTCCATGAGTGGATGGAGGTGGCGGGGAATGGTTCTGGGGACCCTGGCGATCAGATCGGCATTGACGCGAGAAGCGCCATCACCGTGGCGCTGGACATCATCAACAACCGGCACGACCTGAAGCTGCCGCTGGCGGCCGACGCCGGGCTCCCGCGGCTCGGCGGCGCCAAGGTCCGCGTCGTCGTGGTGGATCACCAGGGCAAGCCGGACATCGGCCAGGCCGAGGCCGAGCGCCTCATCACCCAGGAGAAGGTCCACGCGCTGTTCGGTGCCTACTTTTCCAGCGTGACCAACACGGCGAGCCAGGTGGCGGAGCGGATAGGGGTCCCCTTCCTGAACGCGGACTCCTCCTCCCCCGCCCTTACCGAGCGGGGGTTCCAGTGGTTCTTCCGGACGAGCCCCCACGACGGCCACTTCAGCCTGGTCATGTTCGACTTCCTGAAGGACCTGGAGCAGCGCAAGAAGGTGAAGTTCAAAACGCTGGCCATCCTGAACGAGAACACGGCGTTCGGGTCGGATTCGGCCAAAGTGCAGGAGGAGTACGCCAAGAAATACGGCTACGAGGTGGTGGCCAGGATCCCCTTCAAGACCGGCTCACCGAGCCTGGACGCGGAGATCGGCCGCCTAAAGGGGGCGAACCCGGACGTGCTCCTCCCCAGCATCTACACCTCCGACGCGATGCTGTTCACCCGGGCCGCGAAGAACCTGGACTACAATCCCAGACTGATCGTGGCGCAGGACGCCGGGTATACGGACCCGAAGTTCGTGGCGGAGATGGGGAAGGAGGCGGAGGGCGCCATCACCCGCGCGCCCTTCGCCACGGACCTGGCCGGCCGCAAGCCGCTCATCCCGGTAGTCAACGAGATGTTCAAGAAGGTGAGCGGGGGCCGGGACCTCAGCGACGTCCCGGCCCGGGTCTTCACGGGCTTCATGGTCCTGGCCGACGCCTTCAACCGCGCGGGCTCCACGGACGCTGCGGCCATCCAGCGGGCACTGCGCCAGACCAACATGCCGGCCGAGCAGCTCCTCATGCCCTGGACCGGGGTCCGCTTCGACGAGAAGGGCCAGAACACCGGGGTCCGGGCGATCCTGATGCAGCTCCAGGGCGGGACCTACTACACGGTCTATCCCTTCGAGCTCGCCGCCCGGGAGGTCATCTACCCGATCCCGAAGTGGTCCGAGCGGAAGTAAGGCCCGATCGGCGGCAGGCGGGCCGGCGGGCCTGCCTGCCGCCCGCGCCATGGACGTCCTGACCCTCCCGCCTGCCGACGTCCTGCTCCAGGGGATCCTGAGCGGGATCCTCATGGGGTTCGTCTACGCCCTGATCGCCGCAGGGCTCAGCCTCATCTTCGGCCTGATGGAGATCGTGAACTTCGCCCACGGCGAGTTCCTGATGCTCGCCATGTACACGTCCTTCTGGATGTACGCGCTGTTCGCCCTGGA
>JACPAU010000295.1 GCA_016180705.1 Candidatus Methylomirabilota bacterium | reverse complement strand
ATCCCCGTGCTGGCCTGTGCGGGCGTGCTGGTCTTCGCCGACTACCTCCCGGCGCGCGCCCTGGAGGAGCCCTCCACTCGGGAGACCCTCCTCCGCCTCGAACTGGAGGCGGGGGCCCGCGCCCCCTTCGGTGACGTGGGCCGCTACCTCCATCTCTGGGGCCGGAGGGCCTGAAGGGCGACGGGGCGCGCATGCGGATCGCGGTGGTCATTCCCGCCCTCGATGAGGAGGCGGCCATCGGCGAGGTCGTCCGGGAGGTTCCCCGGGACCTGGTCCGGGAGATCGTCGTGGTGGACAACGGCAGCGTGGACCGGACGGCGGCGGCGGCCCGGGCCGCCGGGGCCCGGGTCGTCTCGGAGGCGGTGCGGGGCTACGGCGCGGCCTGCCTGGCCGGCGCCCTGGCGGCCCGGGAGGCGGATGTCCTCGTCTTCCTCGACGGCGACCGGAGCGACGACCCGGCCGAGATGCCGCTGCTCCTCGCGCCGCTGCTCGAGGGGAGGGCTGACCTGGTGCTCGGCTCGCGCCTCTCGGGCGGGGCCGAGGCGGGCGCGCTCAGCCCGCACCAGCGCCTCGGCAACCGCGTGGTGACCCTCCTCCTGCGGCTGCTCTACGGGCTCCGGCTCACCGATATCGGCCCGTTCCGGGCCATCCGGGCGGAGGTCCTCGGAGCCCTGGGGATGGAGCAGAAGACCCACGGCTGGCCCGTGGAGATGATCGTGAAGGCGGCCCGGCAGGGGTACCGGGTGGCGGAGGTCCCCGTCCGGTGTCGCCGGCGGATCGGCCGGTCGAAGGTCGGCGGAACGCTAAAAGGGAGCCTGCTGGCGGGCTATCGCCTGCTCGCGACCACCCTGCGGTATGCCTGGAGGAGGTAGCGCGATGGCGTTCTCCGTCGGCCTCGGCCTGACCAACGAGTGCAACCTCCGCTGTCCGCACTGCTACCGCCCGGACATGGTGGTCGACCGCCTCTCCCTCCGGGACGTGCGGCAGGTGTGCGAGAGCATCCCCGTCCGCTCCCTCAACCTCGGGGTGGGGGAGAACGGCCTGCACCCCGAGTACCGGGCCATCCTGGACTACGTCGCCGGCCGGGGGATCACGGCCAGCATCACCTCGAACGGCCTGAGCATCGACTCCCTCCCGGACGAGGCCGTCCGCCGGTTCCACAGCGTCGAGTTCTCCCTGGACTTCCCCACGGAGCGCGAGCACGATGCCTTCCGGGGGCGGGGGAACTGGCGGACCGTGATGGCCGCTCTCGAGCGCTGCGCCGGTGCGGCCGCTCCACGGTCCGGGTGGCCCCCGACGGCCGGATCCTCCCGTGCACCTACTGGCCGCAGAGCCGACTGACCCTCGCCGACCTCAGCGCGCTGGGGGAGCGGATCATCGAGGCGCCCGAGTTCCTCGCCGCCCGGCGCATCCCCGCGGCGTGCGACGGGTGTCCCTGCCGCGGGGGCTGCGCCGGCCGGCGGGCGGTGGTGGGGGGTCTGGACGCCCCCGATCCCTACTGCCCCTACGCGCGGAAGGACCGGATCGCCCTCGCCTGGGAGCGGGCGGCGGGGGAGGATTTGCCCAAGGTCGGCAGCGCCTGCACCACCGTGGTCTCGGCGGCCTAATGCAAACGACATGCATTGGGTGACCCAGCGTCCGGGTGGCGCCGGATGCCGCCCCCGGGCCCCCGTAGCGGAGGGGGGTCCCATCGGCTCTTGGCCCCCCAGGGGGGCCGGGGGCCGGGGCGGCGCCGGCGCCAGGACCCGGACCGTGTCACGTTTGCTCTGTCGTTTGTATTAGCCTGCCACCGGAGGAGCGAGATGGCGGAGCCCAAGCGTCCATCCGTGGCGGCGGGTCTGCCCCGGACCCTGTACCTCGAGACCACCAACCGGTGCGACTCGAAGTGCCAGACCTGCATCCGCACGTTCCTGACCCTGGAGCCGCCGAAGGACCTGACCCTGGCCGAACTGAAGGGCATCGTGGACCAGTTCCCCGCCCTGGAGCGGGTGGTCCTGCACGGCATCGGGGAGCCGCTCCTCAACCGCGACCTGTTCGAGATGATCGCGTACCTCAAGGGCAGGGGCGCGGCGGTCCTCTTCAACTCCGACGCCATCAGCCTGACCCCGAGGCGGGCCGTCCGGCTCATCGAGAGCGGCCTGGACGAGTTCCGGGTTTCCCTCGACGCGGCCAGCCGGGAGTTGTATGCCAGGGTCCGGGGGGTGGACCGGTTCGACCGGGTCGTAGAGAATGTCCGATCCCTGATGACCCTCCAGCAGCGGATGGAGCGCGTCTCCCCCCGGGTCTCCCTCTGGTTCACGGCGATGAAGGTGAACCTGCACGAATTGCCCGACCTGGTCCGGCTGGCCGCCGCGGTCGCCGTGCGGGAGGTCTACGTCCAGCGCCTCGTCTTCACCGGCCACGGGCTGGCCGTCCAGGACCAGTCGCTGCACCGGGCCCTCCAGGAGCGGCAGGAGGCGCTGCTGGCCGAGGCCGTCGGCATCGCCCGGACGCTCGGCATCGCGCTGAAGGCCTCGGGGCTCACCACCCCGCAGGAGAGCCTCCGGGGCACCGAGCTGGGCAGGCGCCCGTGGTCCGGCTGCCAGCGGCCGTGGACCGTCTCCTACGTGACCCCCAACGGCAACGTCCTGCCCTGCTGCATCGCGCCGTTCAGCGCGAAGAACTACCGCGGGGCCGTGCTGGGCAACGCCTTCGAG
>JACPAU010000126.1 GCA_016180705.1 Candidatus Methylomirabilota bacterium | reverse complement strand
CCGGAACAGCTCGGCATGACGTCGGGGCGTCTCCCGACGGCCCCGGGCTGTCCGGCCGCTGTGCTTCTGCCCCATCGCTGGTCTCCCTCCGCCCGCCAGCGTCAGGACACGCCCGCGCCGGCAGGGCATACGTTAAGGTAGGCAGGAACAGCTACCTGTCAAGCAGCCCCTCACCCCAAGCGCCCTTGACACGACCGAAGGGTGATCACTAGCATAGATGCTCCACAGCGCTCAAGGGATGCCATGCAGATGCGCGGCGCAAAGGCAGGTTTCACGGTCGGGTTGTCGGCCGGCTTCGTGCTGGGTGTTCTCCTGGCACTGCTCGCCTGGCCCCGCCTCTTCCCGCAGTGGCTCGCGGGCCCGGCCGACGCACCCGGCCAAGCCCAGCTCGCCGGGGATCCGGCCTTCATTCGCTTGGCCGAGCAGGTGACCCCCGCCGTGGTGAACATCCGGACCCAGAGTGCCCCCCGGGGACGCCGGGGGCGACGCTCCGCGCCGCTCCCCCTGGATCCGTTCTTCCGGGAGTTCTTCGAGGGGGCTCCCGAGCGCGGACCGAGGGACGGCCAGACGAGTCTCGGCTCCGGGGTCATCATCGACAAGCGGGGGTTCGTGTTGACCAACAACCACGTCATCAGGGAGGCCGACACGATCCTGGTCCGCCTGGCGGACCGGAAAGAGCATCCCGCCCAGGTCATCGGGCAGGACCCCCGGACCGATGTGGCCGTGATCCGGGTGGAGACGGACCGGGAGCTGCCCGAGGCACAGCTGGGGGATTCGGACGGCCTGCGGGTGGGGGAGTGGGCCATCGCCATCGGGAATCCCTTCGGCCTCAACCACACGCTGACCGTCGGGGTCGTGAGCGCCACCGGCCGCTCCGACGTGGGGATCACGAGCCAGGAGGACTTCATCCAGACCGACGCCTCCATCAACCCGGGCAACTCCGGCGGCCCCCTCCTGAACGTCCGGGGGGAGGTGATCGGGATCAACACCGCCATCGTGGCCTCGGGGCAGGGGATCGGCTTCGCCATCCCCATCAACCTGGCCCGGAAGATCGCTCAGGACCTCATCCGCGAGGGGCGAGTCACACGGGGCTGGCTGGGCGCCGGACTCAAGGCGATCACCAGGGAGCTCGCCCGGGAACTGGGAGTCGAACCCGATGCCGGGGTGCTGGTGGAGCAGGTGCTGCCCGGGGGGCCGGCCGAGGCCGGGGGCCTCCGGGCCGGCGACGTCATCGCGGCCATCCGGGGGCGACGCGTCCGGACGCCGGCCGAGGTCCGCGCGATGGTGGCGGAGGCGGAGGTGGGCAAACCGCTGGAACTCACCCTACTGCGGGACCGGACCGAAGTGCGCGTGAACGTCGTCATCGTGGAGCAGCCCATCGGCGCCGCCAAGGAGCGATCGTGACCGATCCGGCCGGCGCCGTGATCTTCCTCGTAACCGCCGCCACCGCCATTGAGGGAGAGCGGATCGCCACAGCGCTCGTCGAGGAGCGCCTGGCGGCCTGCGTCAACGTCGTTCCGGGGGTGATCTCCACGTTCCGGTGGGAGGGGGCCGTCCAGCGCGAGCCCGAGGTCCTCCTCATCGGGAAGACGCGGGCCGAGCGGATGCCGGCCGTCATTGCCCGCGTCCAGGCCCTCCACTCCTACTCGATCCCCGAGGTCCTCGCCCTGCCGATCCTGGCCGGTGCGGGCCCCTACCTGGCCTGGCTCCGGGACGCCACGGGGTGAGTCGCACGCGCTGGGCCCTCATCCTGGGGGGCGGCGCGGCCCGCGGCGCGGCGCACCTGGGCGTCCTGGCAGCCCTGGGAGAGGCCGGCCTCACCCCCGACCTTGTCGTCGGCGTCAGCATCGGCGCCATCGTGGGTGCCGCCTACTGCCAGGCCGGGCCCGCCGCCTTGCCCCGCCTGCGCGCCGCCGCCCGGACCCTCGCGCTCGAGGGGCGACGGCTGCCCGGCGCTGCCCGGCGCCGCGTCCTCGTCGAGGAGGGCCTGGGACTCCGCGGGGCGACCTTCGCGGGGCTGCGGGTTCCGCTCCGGGTGACGGCAACCGCTCTGCCCACCTTCCGTCGGACGATCCTTGGAGACCCCCCCGCCCCGTCCCTGGTCGAAGCCGTCCTGGCGAGTTCGGCCCTTCCCTTGCAACGTCCGGTCCCCCTGGGGGGGACCCCGCATTATGACGGGGGTCTGACCGGCAACCTCCCGGCCCGGGTGGCCGCCGAGCGCGGGTGCCGGATCCTGCTCTGCGTCCCCCTCGGCGTGGTCTTCCGCCGGGAGACCGGGTGGCGCCGGCTCCTCCCCTGGAAGGCGGTGGATGCCGTCGGCTGGGCGATGATGCGGCGCGAACTCCGCGCGTGCCGCGCCGCCGGCGCGATCATCCTGGAGGCGTACAGTCCGGCCATCGAGGAGGAGAGCGTTCTTGGATTCGATTCCCTTGACAAGCTCGAGGAAGAAGGATATAAGGCGGCGTCGCGCGTCGTTCCATCCCTCCGAACCCTGCTGGCGGCACCCTAGCCTGCAGCCGCCTGACCGGCCGGTTCGCCTGAGGAGAGGGATGCTCGATCCGAGCCAGGCCCGCCGCCGTCATTTCCGTCGTGTAGTCCTCCCCGCGATCTTCCTCGTTTTCCTCGCACTGCCCTCGGCTGGCGATGTGACCCCTGGGGCCGACGACGTCGTTCCCGGCCAGGATGGGGCCGCCCCGATCATGGAGCAGAACGAGGAGGGGACGCGCGCCGGAGCCGACGGTGAGGACCCCGCGGGCGACGGTGCGGAAGCGCCCGCGGCGTACGAGGCCGCGACCCCCGCCCCGGCCAGTGAGGAGGACCAGGACCCCGTCCCCCCGGACGCCGTCCCGGCGGAGACGCTCGTCACCCCCGAGGACACTACGGTGCTGGAGGAGGCAGAAGCCGAGGCCGAGCCGCCCGACGGGACGCCGGAGCCTCCGCACGCGTTCGATGTGCCCATCGAACTGAACGACAAAGTCCGGGCGTACCTCGATCTGTTCACGGCGAAGCGGCGGGGGCGGATCCAGGAGGCCTTCGATCGCGCTGGGCCCTACCTCCCCATGATGCGGGGCATCTTCGAGGAGTACGGCCTCCCCCTGGACCTGGTGAACCTGGCCTACATCGAGAGCGCCTTCAAGGTCCGCGCCTACTCGCGAGCCCGGGCGGTGGGCATCTGGCAGTTCATCGCGGGGACGGGGCGGAAGTACGGGCTGCGCATCGACTGGTGGCTGGACGAGCGACGGGACCCGGAAAAGGCGACGCGGGCGGCAGCGGCGTACCTGCGGGACCTGTACGCGCTCTTCGACTCCTGGCCGCTTGCCATCGCGGCCTACAACGCGGGGGAGGGGAAGGTCGCGGGCGCCATGCGCCGGCAGAAGACGGCCGACTTCTGGAGGCTCCGCCTCCCCCGGGAGACCAAGTATTACGTCCCGGCCTTCATGGCCATGACCATCCTCGCCAAGGAACCGGCGCGTTACGGCTTCACCCCTCCGCTCGAGGAGGAGCCCCCGACCGAGCCCCTCGCGCTCTCGGAGCCCCTCGACCTGCGCATCGTCGCCCAGGCGTCGGCGGTCCCGCTCGCCGAGCTCCAGGCCCTGAACCCCGAACTGAACCACCTTGTCACGCCCCCCAACATGCAAGCGTACCGGCTGCGGGTCCCGGCCGGGGCGGGGCTCCTGTTCGCAGAGAACTTCAGCGAGATCAAGAAGACCCGGCGCGTGACCTGGCAACGCCACGTGATCCGGCGGGGCGACACGCTCTCCCAGATCGCCCGTCGTTACGACACCTCCATCCGAGTCCTGATGGACCTGAACCGGCTCGCGAGCCGCCATCGCCTGCGCGTGGGCCGCTCCCTGGTGGTTCCCCTGATGCACCTGACGGTCGCGGAGGACGGCCGGAGCGACCGTCAGCCCGCCGCGAACGGCGGCCCCCGGACCTACGTCGTCAAGCACGGCGACAGTCTCTGGCGGATTGCCCAGGTCTTCGATTGCTCCCCCAGCGACCTGCGGCAGTGGAACGACCTCGAAGGGAGCCTGATCCACCCCGGCCTCCGCCTCCGCATCCACCCCGACTAGCTCCCTTTCACTCTCAAACGAAACCCTTGACAGGCTATACGTCTGTATAGTAAATACGTGCCGGGGGTTGGGACCCCTCGAGAGGGCACCGTGGCACAGGGGCTGACGCCGAGACAGCGCGAGGTCCTGGAGTTCATCAAGCGGTTCCTTGATGAACACGGCTACCCCCCCACGGTCCGCGAGATCGGTCGCCACTTCGGCTTCGTTCCCCGGTCCGTCTTCGATCACCTGAAGGCGCTCGAGCGGAAGGGATACCTGAAGCGGGAAGCCACGAAGTCCCGCTCCCTCCAGATCACGGATCCCACTTCACCTGGCCGCCGCCCGCCGCGCCCGCGGGAGGTTCCGATCGTGGGGCGGGTCGCAGCGGGGCGTCCCCTGCTGGCCGTGGAGAACCTGGAGGGGACGGTCTCCCTCCCCGCGGACTGGACCAACGGCGGCGACGTCTTCCTCCTCCGCGTCCAGGGGGACAGCATGATCGGGGCCCACATCCTCCCGGGGGACCTGGCCCTGGTGCGCCGCCAGGAGACCGCCGAAAACGGAGACATCGTCGTCGCCCTGGTGGACGAGGAGGCAACGGTCAAGCGTTTCCAGCGCTCCGGCGAGACGCTCACGCTCCTCCCGGAGAATCCCGCCCTGACCCCCCTCACCTTCACCCCGGGGAGCCGCCTCGAGATCCTCGGGAAGGTTATTGGCGTCATCCGCCGCCTCCCCTAGTACCGGGCCAACTCACTTCGCCCCACGTCGCGCTCCGACCACCCTTCGGGTGATGCCCGCGGCGGTCGGGAGCGTACCAGGAGGGTACGCCTCCGGCTACCCTCCCGCTGGCGCCCGCTCGGGGTGAGCCGCGACGTAGCCCTGTCTGGGTATCGGGCAGAGGAGCGGCTCTCCCCAGGAAGAGGGCGGCGGCTCCGAGGGCGGTCGTGACGCTCGTCATCTGGCCCGGCGCCTTCCCCGCGGCGTGGCGCCCGGGCCTCCCGGGCACCCTTCTTGCAACCTGAACTTCTCGCTTTCACGAGCAGTCCTCACGGCTCCGGAGAGATCCACGCCTCACCCGCGGAGTGGGAGGTCGGTATGGCGGCGACAGCGCGCAACAGAAAAGGCGGGGAGACCAGCATGTTCGGTCTCCTCCTTCCGGTACTGGCCGCCCTCCTCCTCGCCCTGGTCCTCAATGCGTTTTCCGAGGTGCCAACGCCGTCCCCGGAGATTCCCTCCCCAGCCTCCGGAGCAAGCGACTCCCGCTGAGCGCGGACCGATGGCCTGGGAAGCCCCTCTGCCCCCCCGGTGGAGAAAGGTAACAGGGTGTCCCCCGGGGCGGCCCTCCCTGGGGCGACAAGTCTTTAAACCCCTAGAAGTCCCAAGCCCCGCGGCCTACCAACCGGGGCATCCGCCCGGAACGGAAGTTGCAGACCCCCCGAGCCACCTGTGGACCGCGCGAAAACCGGCAGGGCGCGGACCACAAACCGGAGGCTCAGGCATGGTCCTCATCCATAGTTTTTCGTTCCTGAAGCAGATGGTGGTGCCTCATCTCCGTCGTCTCGCCGAGCGCTACATCACCGTCCTCGCCCTTTCCCCCGAAGGCCGGACGCGCGCACTCCGCCTCTCTCACCTGCGCCTGGCCGGCCTGGGACTCGTGGCGGCCCTGCTCCTGGGCCTGGCCGTCTGGGGCGTTCTCGGCGAATTCCCTGATCCAGACCCTCCAGGCGGAGATGGGGAAGCTCCGGGCCTTCGAGAACCAGCTGCGGATCCTCTCCGGGCTGGAGCCGGGGACCGAGCCGCTGGTGGGCGTGGGCGCCGGAGGCGGCCGGGAGCTCCACCAGCAGAAGCGGCAGGCGCTCCGCTAGCGGAGCCCGCGGGGGGTTTATGCACTGCCCCCATCGGCTCCTTCCCCTCTTCCTCCTCCCTCCCCTCCTCACCGGCGGGTGCGTGGCGGCGGGAGCCATCGGCTCCGCAATCGGCGCCGCCTTCAGCGGCCTCGCGTACATGTCCGACGGAGAGGTCGAGCGGACCTTCGTGGTCACGCTTCCGGAGGTCTGGCGTGCCGGCGTCACCGTCTTCCGCCTCATGGACCTGACCGTCAGCGAAGGGACCCGGGACGAGAACACCGGGGAACTCACGGGGACCGCCTCCGACCTCACCGTGATCCTCACCATGAGCACCGTCACCGCGCGGACCACCCGGGTGACCATCGAGGCCATCGAGGGAACCATCGGCAGAGATCACGCCACAGCCTCGGAAGTCCTCCACCAGATCGCCCTCCACCTCTCCCCGTCCCCCTCCGCTCCCCCGCCCCTCCAAAGCCGTTGACGCGCCCGAGACCCTGTGATAAGGGGAGGCAAAACCTCCCGTCCTGACCCGCGAGATGAGCCGCGAGGCCCATGAGGCCAGACCGTCCCGCCCCCCCTGACGTGAGTCTCCGTCGCCTGGAGGATCTCCTGGCCGGTCTCGCGAAGCGCTTCGGCGACCTTCGCGGCAAGGTGGACATGGTGCCGCGGCCGCAGGTCACCCTGCAGGAGATCGGCGGGCTGGCGGCGGCGAAGCGGGAGATCCAGAGTCTCGTTTTCGCGCTGCGCCGCCCGGAGCTGCACCAGCGTTGGGGGACCGTGCCGGTCAAGGGCGTTCTCCTCTACGGGCCCCCCGGGACCGGGAAGACCCTCCTGGCGCAGGCCCTGGCCCGCGAGGCGGAGGCGGTCTTCTTCCACCTCCGCATGCGGCACATCGTCTTCAAGTGGTACGGGGACTCGGGCGAGCTGATCCAGGAGGTATTCCGGGTCCTGGCAGGCAACGGGCGCGGCGTGCTGTACCTCGACGAGATCGACGCCCTCTCCTTCGACCGGATGTTCCCGGGGGAAGAGGCGCGGGCGGCCAGCCGGCGCGTCATCACCGTCCTCCTGGAACGGCTGGAGGCGCTCGGCGGGATGCTGGAGACGCTGGCCGTCGCGTCCACGAGCCGGCCCGATGCGCTGGACTCCACCCTGGTCGGCCCGGGGGGGCTGGACCGCCTGATCGAGGTTCCCCTGCCGGACGGGGACGAGAAGCGGGAGATCCTGGCGATCCACCAGCGGCGCGCCGAGGCCAGCGCGGGGCGGACCCTCTTCCACACCCTGGACTCCGACGCCATCCTGGCGCGGACGGTGAAGATGAGCGGGGGGGACTTGGCAGAGGTGCTGCGGCGGGCGCTGGAGGAAAAGGCCCGGCGGGAGGGGGCCGGGGAGAACCCCGGCCCCGTGGAGACCGACGACATCCTCCGGGTGATCGAGGACTACCGGCGGATCAAGGAAGTGGTGGAAAAAATCCGCTACGGGCAGTATCTCTAGGGGCGCCCTTTTCTCCCGCGAGCCGGACGAACTCCAGCTGCTGCCCGGCCTGCAGGAGGTGGCCCTCGGCGACCACCTCGCCGTCCACCACCGCGACCGCTCGGGGGCTGATGTTCAGCGGCTGGGCGAGGGCCTGCCGGATCTCCGCTACCGGTCGCCCGGCAACGGCCGCCTCCAGCGCGTGGATCCCATAGACGATCCGGACCGCGCCCTCCGTCCGGGCCGCGGCCCGGGTGCCGCTCGCCTCGCGCAGTTCCTCACCCACGAGCTCCCCTCCGCTCCACCGGCTGGCACCGACCGGCCAGGATGTCCAGGTACACCTCGCCGTACCCGAGTCCCCCCTGCTGCCACGCGTAGAAGGCGTTCAGCATCGCCGAGGCGACGGTCAAATTCATGAAGAGGAGCTGCGGCGCCCCGGCGGCCGCCGCCGCGTCGCATGACGCCTCGGCGGGTGAGGCGTCACCCGGGGCGGCGATCTCCGGATGAAACCGGGTGAGCGGGGCGGAGAGGTCTCGGCCCCCCTGCCGGCGGTAGACCTGCACGTTCCCGTCTGTCCACTCGTTCCCCCCCGAGATCAGGAGGATGTCGGCGAGCCGCTCGCAGTGGTCGCTGATCACCCTGCGGGTCCGATGGTTGTCCACCCCGAGGAAGACCACGTCGCCGCTCCGGATCAGGTCGGGCGCGTTGGCGGTAGTGACGAACTCCGGGACCGCGCGGACCGAGAGGCCGGGAAACTCCTGGGCCAGTTCCTCCGCCTTCACCCGTGCCTTGTTGCCGCCGGCCCGGAAGGCCTGCCGGGGGAGGTTGCGCTGCTCGAACGCGTCCCCGTCCACCAGCGTCAGCCGGCAGGCGGTCCCCGCGTAGTAGAGGTAGCGGGCGAGCGGGGGCACGAGGGCACAGCCGATCCCCCCCAGGCCGATGACCCGGATCTCCAGCATCCGCACCCCTTCAGACCGCCGCCGGCGGCCCCCCCTCGTGGATGTCGCGGGGGACTTCCTCCACCCGCAGGCGGGCGAGCCACTCCGGATCGGCCGGCAGGCCCCCGTCGCCCGGGAGGGCCTCGAAGATCTCCAGGGGATCGAGCCGGAAGCGGCGGCCGTCCACCACCAGCGAGCAGGCATAGGTCGGCCGGCGGTCCAGTGTCCCCACGGTCACGTGGAGCCCATCGGCGTGCCGCTCGTCCAGGTCATCCAGGTCCGAGTGGAAGGCCTCGGCGCCCGCGTGGCTGTGCAGGGTGCCGACCCGGATCGCGCCGGGCGGGCACGGGCCGATCCGATAGCGGGCATGCCCGCCGGCCACGACCTGCTCCGGAACCTCCAGATCGAAGCTCGGTCCGTCCGCGCGGCTGACGAGGAGCGCGACTGCCTCGGCCTGGTGGCGCCGGTAGACCTCCCGGAAAAAGTCCACCGCCCGGGCTAACAGCGCCCCCGGAACGCGGGGGCCGCGCCAGCGGACCTCCTCGCCCGCACCGGCCAGCCAGGGGAGGCCTCGCACGCGCGTGCAGGAGGCAAAAACGGCGGTCCGCTTCACCAGGAAGAGCCCGTCCCGCGTGAGCAGGTAATAGACGGGGTCGGCCGGCTCCACGAAGTCCGAGCCCTTGAGGTAGAGGGGAATCACGCCCGCCCTCCCCCCTGGTACCGGGGCGGGAGGAACCGGCGGGAGGAGCAGCAGGCGACCGCCATCGCCTCGTGGGCCCGGAGCGTCTCGGCGCTGAGGGCCGGGATGAAGTCCTCGATGGCCCACCGGTAGTCCGCGTCCTCCACCGCCCCCGCCCCCCGGATCCGCGCGTGCCGGTAGGCGCGCAGGGAGATCTCCTCGATGTCCGCCCCCGTGACCTGTCCGGGGTAACATGCGTCGCAGTACACGGCCAGCGCCCCGAAGTCCACCCCTCCCACCGGAAAGCCGTGCTTGCGGGGCATGACGGCGAAGATGCTCGCCATCTCCTCCCGATCCGGGAGGACCAGCGGAATCCGCTCCGAGGCCCGCCCCGAGCGCTTCTCGGCCATGTCCAGGCGGTCCGGCCGGTTGCTGATCCGGATCCAGAGGACCTGGCCCTGGATCCGCGGATCCCCGGTGAACTCGAACCGCATCTGCCGGAGGCGGTTGGAGACCCCGGAGTCGGCGGACGCCTCGTCGCGCGAGTGCTCGCTCTGGTCCGCCTCGTCCTCCACCACCACCACCGGGGTCATGGACCGGAGCGCCTGGAGGATCTTCCAGTAGTTGCGCTCCGACTGCCCCACCCACCGCTCGCGCGCGTTGATCACCTTCACGAAGTTGAACCCACACTCGTAGGCGAGGGCCTCCGCCAGCGCCGTCTTCCCCACGCCGGGGGGACCGACCAGGGTGATCCCCCGGGGGACCAGCTTCGCCTCCCCGCCCCGGAGGGCCGCGATGACCTCCCGGAAGAAGGTCTTCACCGGCTCCAGGCCGCCGATGGCATCGAGCCCAAACTGGGGCTCCAGGGTCTCCAGCATTCCCTGGAACTCCTGCTGGAGCAGTTCCCGCTTCCGGGTCTTGACCTCCTCGTGGCTGAGGGGTCGGGCCCGTCCCGTCGCCTCCTTCAGCAGGCCCTCCAGCTGGATTCGGGAGAGGCCGGCCGAGGTGGTGGCCAGTTCCTCCAGCGGCAGGCCCCTGCCCCGTCCGTCCCCGGCGGCGCGGGCCCGGAGGAAGGCGAGGCGCTCCGCGTAGTCGGGCAGGGAGACCTCCAGCGCCTCCACCCGCGCGCTCGGGTCCCGGAGCCGCGAATGTACGTCGCTCAGCGCACTGACCAGGAGGAGGACCACGGTCCCCACGGCCGCGAGCCGCGGCTCCTCCGCCCAGCGCAGCAGGGCAACCAACGTCCCGCGGTCCTCGTCGGACAGCGCGGCCAGGTCCCCCGCCGGCACGAGGGTCTCGGCGAACTCCAGGATCAGGAGCACCCGTTCCTGCTCCTCGTCCGAGAGGCACAGGCTCTGCAGCGCGCGGTCGAGCAGGGGGATCACCTGGGCCGGCGCGGTCGGGAGGCGGCGCGTCCCCTCGGGCTCCCCGAGCGCCTGGGCCGCCCGTTCCCGGAGCGCCTCGGGGGAACCCGGGGGGGGCGCCGCATAGCCCACGAGGGACCGGAACCGGGCTTCGGTCGTGCTGTCCGAGAAGGCGAGACCGCCCGAGCGGTTATAGCAGATGACGCGGGCCCGGTGCCCGAATCGGCGGATGAGGAAGGTGCGGAGCGGGACGAACTCGCCTCCGAGTGGGACGTAATCGGCCACGTTGCCGTGAAGCAGGAAGACCGAACCGGTCTTGGCCTCGAGCTTGGCCTCGAGGGCCGCGATCCAGGCCGGCACACCCTCGCGCATGGCTGGCTCCAGCGGTCCCTAAGTAGCGGATTTTCCTAGCGGCAGTACTATAGCGGACGCCACGCCTCCCTGTCAACGGCGCCGCCTCGGGGCCCGGTAGCTGCCTTGACAGGCCCGTGGCGCTATGCTCTCCTGAGCGCACCATGCGCCGATCGGCTGCACAATGGACCCGGGCGCTCCTCGCGCTCGTGGCGTTGTCCATCGCCCCGCGCACAGCCACGGCAGGGCTCGTGGCGACGGTGTGGCCCACGGAGGTCCGCCAGGGGGAAGTCGTGGTGGTGCAGGTGAGCATCCCGGACTCGCCCGAAACGCTCCGGGGCACCTTCGCGGGCCGGCCGCTCCTCTTCGCTCCGCTGGCGGACGGCGCGTACCGGGCCCTCGTCGGGATCGACCTGGGGCATTCGCCCGGCACCTACCCGGTGACCCTGCACTGGCGCCACCAGGAGACCGACGTGACCCACGAGGTCCCCGTCGCCGTGCGCGACGCCGCCTTCCCGATCCAGCGGCTGACGCTGCCCCCGCGGATGGTGGACCCGGACCCGGCCGATCTCCCGCGGATTCAGGAGGAGCAGGAGCTCCTCGAAGCCCTCTTCGCCCAGGCCGACCGCATCCCCCACTTCGCCGAGCCCTTCGTGCTGCCGATCGACCAGGCCTTCCAGCCCACCGGGACCTTCGGCCGCCGCCGCGTCTTGACCGGCCGGCTCCGGAGCCCGCACACAGGCGAAGACTTTTCCGCGCCCGCGGGGACGCCGGTGCATGCCTCGAACCGGGGGCAGGTCGCCTACACGGGCGTGCTGTACTTCGCCGGGAGGTGCGTCATCCTCGACCACGGCCTCGGCCTGTACACCCTCTACTTCCACCTGGACAGCATCGCCGTGGACCCGGGGGAGATGGTCGAGCGCGGCCGCCTGCTCGGGAGCGTCGGGGCGACGGGGCGCGCGACCGGCCCGCACCTGCACTGGGGGGCCCGCCTCGGGCCGGCCCGGGTGGACCCCATGGCCCTCCTCCGCCTCGGCGACGGCCCGCCGCGGCCGTAAGCCCGCGCGCCTCCCTCTCCTCCCAGCGGCCCTGTCCCGTCCTGCCAGCACCCCGCACGGCCGCCGTACCGCTCCCCGCGACCGGCTGACAGTCAGGCCGTTGCGGCGGCCGGGAGCGTGACGATGAAGGTGCTGCCGGCACCGACGGCGCTCTCGACCCGGACGGTCCCGCCGTGGAGCTCGACCAGCTGGCGCGTCAGGCTCAGCCCGAGGCCGGTCCCCTGGTAGCGCCGCGAATACGAGTTGTCCACCTGCTCGAAGGCCTGGAAGATGCGCTCCTGGTCGTCCGGGTGGATCCCGATGCCGGTGTCGGCCACGCGGAACTCCACCGCTCCGCCCGGCGCGGGGCTCGCCGTCACCCGGACCTCCCCGCCGTCCGGCGTGAACTTGACGGCGTTGCTCAGGAGGTTCAGGAGGACCTGCCGGAGCTTCGGGCGGTCGCCCCACACCGTGGTGCCGGCCGGCTCGACGGCACCCCCGAGGCGGAGCCGCTTCCGCTCGGCCTGCGGGCGGACCACATCCACCGCCTCCGCGACCAGATCGGTGCAGTGGACCGCGGCCGGCTCCAGGCGCACCTTCCCCGCCTCGATCTTCGCCACATCCAGGATGTCACTGATGAGGGTGAGCAGGTGCTGCCCCGAGTCGAGGATGGTGTCCACATAGAGGCGCTGCCGCTCCCTGAGCGCCTCGGCGCCCCCATCCAGGAGCACCTCGGAAAATCCGATGATGCTGTTCAGGGGCGTCCGGAGTTCGTGCGACATGTTGGCCAGGAACTGGGACTTGTGCCGGTTGGCCTCCTGCAGCTGCTGGTTCAGGGCCGTCAGGTCCCGCGTCCGCTCCTCCACCCGGTGCTCCAGGTTCTCGCTGTAGCCCCGCAGCCGCTCGTACAGCTCGGCGACAGCCCGCAGGAGAGAGACCCGGCTCGGCGTGAGACCCCCGGCGCCCTCGCGGAGGGCGAAGGCCATCGTCCCGAGGGGGATCCCCCCCGCGGTGAGGGGAACCACCACCGTCCAGGTGGGATCGGCAGTCCCGTCCGCTCCACCCACGACCACCTCCTGCGTCTCCAGGGCGCGCGCGAAGTTCGGGAGCATCCCGAACGAGACGGCCTCGCCCCGGTGCATGCCGTCCGGCCCCGCCAGGAAGAGGAGAGGCGGGACCGGGTCGGGCCCCTCCGGCTGTGGGCAGAGGAGGAGGGCACAGTGGGTCGCCTGCAACTCTTCCAGGCCCGCCCGCAAGGCGGCCTCGAGCACGTCCTGGAGCTTCAGGCTGGGTGCGAGGCGGCGGCTGACACTCAGGAGCGCCTGGAGCCCCGCGAAGGACTCCGAGAGGTTCGCGGTCATCGCGTTGAACGTCCGCGCCAGGTCGGCGATCTCCGCCGGCCCTTCCACCGGGAGGCGGTGCGTGAGGTCCCCCGCCCC
>JACPAU010000125.1 GCA_016180705.1 Candidatus Methylomirabilota bacterium | reverse complement strand
GACCTGCAGGCTGGGGTCCTCCTCGCGCAGCCGGGCGAGCGCGGCGCTCATCCGCTCCTCGTCCCCCTTCGACTTCGGGGCGATGGCGTAGGAGATGACCGGGCTCGGGAGCACGATCGGGTCGAGGAGGACGGGCGCCTTCTCGTCGGCCAGCGTGTCCCCGGTCGCGGTCTCCTTGAGCTTGACCAGGGCGCAGATTTCCCCCGGGCCCACGGCCGGGACCGGGGTCTGGGCCTTCCCCCGGAGCAGCGTAAGCTGGGCGATCCGCTCCTTGACCTGGCGGGTGGCGTTGTACACGGGGGCGTCGGCGCTCAGCACGCCGCTGTACACGCGGACCAGGGAGATCTTGCCGGCGTAGGGGTCGGCGAAGGTCTTAAAGATCTGGGCCGTGAGGGGGGCGTCCTCGCGCGGGGGGCGGCGCCCCCGCTCCTTCGTCTTGGGGTTCGTCCCCTCCACCGGGGGCCGGTCGGCCGGGCCCGGGAGGAACTCGGCGACGAAGTCCAGGAACGCCTGCATCCCCATGACCTTGGTTGCGGACCCGCAGCAGACCGGGATGACCTTCCCGAGGAGGATGGCCCGCCGGAGGCCGGCCTTGAGATCGCCCTCCTCCAGGGTGCCCGCCTCCAGGTACTTCTCCAGCAGCGCGTCGTCCGACTCCGCCACCTGCTCCAGGAGCGCGTGGCGGGCCGCCTCCGCCTCCTTGGCGAATTCGGCCGGGATCGGCCCTTCCGTGACCTTCCCGGAGCCGTCCGGCGCCACCGTGTGCGCCCTGAGCGGCAGGAGCGTGATGACCCCCCGGAAGGCGGCCTCCGCGCCCATGGGGAGCATCACCGGGACCGCGTGGGCGCTCAGGTTCTTGCGCGCATCCTCCAGCACCCGGGCGAAGTTGGCCCGATCCCGGTCCATCTTGTTCACGTACAGGATGCGGGGGAGGCCCTCGGCCTCCGCGTAGCCCCACACCTTGCCCGTGGTCACCTTCACCCCGGAGGCGGCGCTCATCAGGATGCAGGCTACGTCCAGGACCCGGACCGCGGCGCGGGTATCCGCGAGGAAGTTGGAGAAGCCGGGTGTATCCACCAGGCTGATCCGGTGCCCCTTCCACTCGCAGAAGGCCACGGCCACGTTGATGGACTTCTGCTGCTTCGCCTCGTCCTCCTCGAAGTCGGTGCTGGTCGTCCCCTCCTCGACCCGGCCCAGCCGCGGGATCGCGCCGGTCGCGAAGAGGAGCGCCTCGGTGAGCGAGGTCTTCCCGTCGCCCCCGTGGCCGAGGAGGCCCAGGTTCCGGATCCTGGCGCTCTCGAATCCCTTCATGGATCGCCTCGCGTGATGGGAGGGTCGGAGAGACGGAAGGGGGCCGCGGTAGCCCCGGCGGAAAGCAGCCCGCAGGAACAGGGGAGAGGGACCAGGGCAGGCCAGCCCGGCCGCGGCGCCTGCGCAGAGGATACGGGAGAGCCGGCGCGGCTGGCAAGGGAAATCCCGGAGCAGGACCGCCCCTCCGGCCGGGCAAGCGTGGAGGGCGGGTACCTAGTCCCGGCGGGGCCGGGATTACTCGGCCGCGGCGGCGGCGGCCGGCCTGGCGGCGGCGGCCGGCTCCTTCCCCTTCCGCGGGGGCCGGGCCCGCTCCGCCACCTCCGCCCCCACCAGCTCGATCGCCGCTAACGGCGCCCCGTCCCCCATCCGGTAGTCGAGCTTGGTGATGCGGGTGTAGCCGCCGTTGCGGCCCTGGTACCGCCCCCGGAGGGCGTCGAACAGCTTCCGCAGGACCCGCTCGTCCTGGACGATCTCGGCCGCCTGGCGGCGGGCGTGCAGGTCCTCCCGCTTGGCCAGGGTGATCATCCGCTCGGCGACCTTCCGCAGCTCCTTCGCCTTCGCCTGCGTCGTGACGATCCGCTCGTGCAGCAGCAGGGCCGTCGTCAGGTTCCGGAGGAGCGCCTCCCGGTGCTCCGTCGTCCGGCCCAGTTTGCGCCGCGCCTTCCGGTGCCGCATGACCGCTACTCCGTGGGCTTCCGGACCCCGATCCCCGGCGGGAACTCCGCTGGGCTCATCCCCAGCCGGAGCCCCATCCCCTCGAGGATCTCCTTGATCTCGTTCAGGGACTTGCGCCCGAAGTTCTTCGTCTTGAGCATCTCCGCTTCGCTCTTCTGGACCAGCTCGTGGATGTAGCGGATGTTGGAACTCTTGAGGCAGTTGGCGGAGCGGACCGAGAGCTCCAGCTCTTCGACGCTCCGGTTCAGGCCCTCCACCAGCCGCTCCCGCTCGGGATCCGCGACCGGCTCCTCCACCTCCGGCTCTTCCTCGAAGTTGATGAAGATCGTGAGGTGGTCTTTCAGGATCTTGGCCGCGTAGGCCAGCGCGTCCTGGGGGAGGACCGAGCCGTCGGTCCAGACCTCCAGGATGAGGCGGTTGTAGTCGGTGGCCTGGCCGACGCGCGTGTCCTCCACCTGGAAGTTCACCCGGCGGATGGGGGAGAAGATCGCGTCCACGGCGATCACGTCCACCGCCTGCCCCTCCCGCTTGTTGCGCTCCGCCGGGGTGTAGCCCCGCCCCCGCTGGACCTCCAACTCCATCTCGAGCCTGCCGTCCTTGTCGAGGCTGGCGATGTACCACTCCGGGTTCAGGATCTCCACGTCGGCATCGGCGACGATCTGGCTGGCCCGGACCTCCCCCGGCCCCGCCGCCTTCAGGGTGAGGGTCTTGGGGTGGTCCACGAACATCTTGAAGCGCAGCCCCTTCACGTTCAGCACGATGTCGGTGATGTCCTCCTTGACCCCCGGGATCGAGGAGAACTCGTGGAAAACGCCGGGGACCCGCAGGTGCGTCACCGCGGCGCCCTCGATGGACGACAGGAGCACCCGCCGCAAGGAATTTCCCAGCGTCAGCCCGAACCCCCGCTCCAGCGGCTCGGCGATAAACTTGCCGTACGTGCTGGTGAGGGTCTCCAGCTCGCACTCCAGCCGCTTGGGCTTCTGAAAGCCCTTGAACTTCTGCAGCATCCAACCCTCCTCACGCCCCTGCCGCCCCGCCCGAGCCGGGGGCGAGGCCCCGGGGCGCCCCGCCGCCTACTTGGAGTAGAGGGCCACGATGAGATGCTCTTCCACCGGCAGGGCAGCGTCCTCCCTGGTCGGGAGGCTCCGGACGGTGCCCTTCAGTCCCTCCGGGTCCAGCTCCAGCCAGGGAGGAGTCGGCCGCTTCTTGGCCGACTCCAGGGCCTGGCGGACGGCCGTGAGGTCTCGGCTGCCCGGCCGGACCTGCACCACGTCTCCCACCCGGACCAGGGCGGAGGGGATGTCCACCTTCCGCCCGTTCACCTGGATGTGGCCGTGCCGGGTGAAAAGCCGCGCGGCGGCCCGGGACGGGGCGAAGCCGAGCCGGTGGACGACGTTGTCCAGGCGCTGCTCCAGGAGGCGGACCAGGTTCTCGCCCGTGACGCCGCGTTGCTGGGTGGCCATCTGGAAGTAGCGGCGGAACTGGCCCTCCAGCACCCCGTAGATCCGCTTCATCTTCTGCTTCTCCCGGAGCTGGAGGCCGTACTCCGAGCGCTTCACCCGCCGCTGCCCGTGCTCCCCGGGGGCGTACCCCCGCTTGTCGATGGCGCACTTGGTCGTGTGGCAGCGGTCGCCCTTCAGGAAGAGCTTGATCCCCTCCCGCCGGCAGAGCTTGCAGACCGCGTCCGTGTACCGAGCCACTCCTCCGTCTCCTTCGCTGAGGCCTCCCCGGCCCCGGCCGCCGCCGGCCCTAGACCCGGCGGCGCTTCGGGGGCCGGCACCCGTTGTGTGGAATGGGGGTGACGTCCTTGATGGCCGTGACCTCCAGCCCGGCCGCCTGCAGCGACCGGATGGCCGCCTCCCGGCCGGCGCCGGGCCCCCGGACGTACACCTTGACCTGCTTCATCCCGTGGGCCATGACCTTCTGGGCCGCGTTGTCCGCCGCGGTCTGGGCGGCGAAGGGGGTGCTCTTCCGGGAGCCCTTGAACCCGACGCTCCCGGCGCTGGCCCAGGCGACCACGTTGCCCGCCGGATCCGTGATCGTCACGATGGTATTGTTGAACGTCGCCTGGACGCAGGCGATCCCCGTGGCAATGTTCTTCGCGTCCTTGCGGAGCGTCCGGGGTCCCGTCCGTCGCCTCGGTCCTGCCATCCCGCACTCCCCTCCCGGCTACTTGGCCGGAGCCGCAGCCGCCTTCGTCCGCTTCACCCCCACGGTGCGCCGGGGCCCCTTCCGGGTCCTGGCGTTGGTGCTGGTCCGCTGGCCCCGGACCGGCAGCCCCCGCCGGTGGCGGAGGCCCCGGTAGCACCCGATGTCCATGAGCCGCTTGATGTTCATCGAGACCTCCCGCCGGAGGTCCCCCTCGATTCGGTACTGCCCCTCGATCACCCGCCGGAGCCGGTTCACCTCGTCCTCGGTCAGATCCTTGACCCGGGTGGCAGGGCTCACCTGGGCGTCTCGGAGAATCTTCCCCGACGAGGACCGCCCGATCCCGTAGATGTAGGTGAGGGCCACCTCGAGCCGCTTCTCCCGCGGCAGGTCCACCCCCGCGATGCGCGCCACGCCCCCTCCTCCTCACCCCTGCCGCTGCTTGTGGCGGGGGTTCTCGCAGACGATGCGGACGACCCGCTTCCGGCGGATCACCTTGCACTTCTCGCAGATCGGCTTCACCGAGGGCCGGACCTTCACGGCGTCTCCCTACTTGTACCGGTAGATGATCCGGCCGCGGGACAGGTCGTAGGGGGAGAGTTCCACGATGACCCGATCCCCCGGCAGGATCCGGATGAAGTGCATCCGCATCTTGCCGGAAATGTGCGCCAGCACCTTGTGCCCGGTCTCCAGCTCGACCCGGAACATGGCGTTGGGGAGCGGCTCGACGACCGTCCCCTCCACCTCGATCGCGTCTTCCTTCGCCACGCCCTCCGTGTCCTCCCTTCCGGCCTTACGGCTGCGTCAGGATCTCCACGCCCTGCTCGGTGAGGGCGATAGTGTGCTCGAAGTGGGCCGAGAGGGACCGGTCCTTGGTGACTGCCGTCCAGTTGTCCGGGAGGATCTCCACCTCCGGTCCCCCCGCGTTCACCATCGGCTCGATCGCCAGGACCATCCCTGCCTTCAGCCGGGGCCCGCGCCCGGGCGGGCCGTAGTTCGGGATCTGGGGGTCCTCGTGCAGGGCTTTGCCGATCCCGTGGCCCACGAAGATCCGGACCACCGAGAACCCGTGCGCCTCCACGTGGCTCTGCACCGCGTGGGAGATGTCCGAGAGGTGGCCGCCGAGCCGCGCCGCGCCGATCCCGCGCATCAGCGCCTCCTCGGTCACCCGGAGGAGGCGGGCCGCCTCCGGGCTCACCTGTCCCACCGGCACCGTGAGGGCGGAGTCCCCGTAGTAGCCGTCCACGATGGTCCCCAGATCCAGGCTCACGATGTCCCCGTCCCGGAGCCGCCGCTCGGAGGGGAGCCCGTGCACCACCTCCTCGTTGACCGAGACGCAGAGGCTGAAGGGATAGTCCCGGTAGCCCTTGAAGGCCGGCGTCGCCCCGCGCTTCCGGAGGTACTCCTCCGCGGAAGTGTCCAGGTCGGCCGTCCGGACACCCGGAGCCACGGCCGCGGCCACGGCCTGCAGGGCCTCCGCGACCAGCCGGTTCGCCTTCCGGAGGAGCTCGATCTCCCAGGGGGCCTTATACTCGATGTGCCCCTTGATGGCCCGCCCTACCCTTCCGCCCCGAGGAGCCGGCAGACGCGGGCGAAGACGTCCGCGATCTCCCCCCGGCCGTCCACCTCCTTGAGCAGCCCCCTCCCTCGATAGTACACCACCAGGGGGGCGGTCTGATCGCGGTAGACCGCGAGCCGCTTCCGGATCGTCTCCTCCCGGTCGTCCTCCCGCTGGAAGAGCTCCCCCCCGCACCGGTCGCACCGGCCGGGACGGCGGGGGGGCGCCGTGTCCAGGTGGTAGGCGGCGCCGCAGGACCCGCAGCTCCGCCGACCGGCGAGCCGCCGGACCAGCTCCTCCGGGTCCACCGTGAGGCTGAGGACCGCGGTGAGCGGGGTCCCCATGGCCTCCAGGGTCTCGCCTAACGCCTCGGCCTGGGCGACCGTCCGGGGGAAGCCGTCCAGGATGTAGCCCCGGGCGCAGTCGGGAGCCTTCAGGCGCTCCCGGATGATGCCGATGACGACCCCGTCCGGGACCAGGGCCCCCCGGTCCATGTACGCCTTGGCCTCCCGGCCGAGCGGGGTCCCGGCCGCGACGGCCGCCCGCAGCATGTCCCCGGTGGAGACCTGCGGGATCCCGAGTTTCTCCGTCAGGCGCTGGGCCTGCGTCCCCTTCCCGGCCCCCGGCGGCCCCAGCAGGATCAGCCGCACCGTGCGCCCCCCCCTACCACGTCCGGCCCTTCACCCGCGTCTTCTTCAGAAACCCCTCGTAGTGCCGCATGAGCAGGTGCGCCTCGACCTGCTGGACCGTGTCCAGGGCCACCCCCACGACGATCAGGAGCGAGGTCCCGCCGAAGAAGAAGGGGACGTTCGTCCACACGATGAGGACCTCGGGCAGGATCGAGATGCCCGCCAGGTAGATGGCCCCCACCAGGGTGATCCGGTCCAGGACCTTCTCGATGTAGTCGGCGGTCTTGGGGCCGGGCCGGATCCCGGGAATGAAGCCCCCGTACTTCTTCATGTTGTCCGCCACGTCGTCCGGCTTGAAGATGATCGCGGTGTAGAAGTAGGTGAAGAAGACGATGCTCACCGCGTAGAGGGCGAAGTAGAGCCAGGAGCCGGGAGCGAGCGCCGCGGTGGCCGCCTGCACCCAGTCGGTCCTCACGAACTGCGCGATCGTGGCCGGGAAGACCAGGATCGAGGAGGCGAAGATGACCGGGATGACCCCCGCCGTGTTGACCCGGAGCGGGATGTGGGTGCTCTGGCCGCCGTAGATCCGGCGCCCGACGACGCGCTTCGCGTACTGGACCGGGAGCCGCCGCTGCCCCAGCGTCATCACGATGACGCCCGCCACCACAGCCACCATCAGCACCGCCAGGAAGAGGAAGGTGAAGATGGCCATCTCGCCCGACTGGAGGAGTCGGAAAGAGCCCCCGACGGCCTCCGGGAGCCGGACGATGATGCCGGCGAAGATGAGCAGGGAGAT
>JACPAU010000291.1 GCA_016180705.1 Candidatus Methylomirabilota bacterium | reverse complement strand
GGGATCAGCCCCACCATCGAGCGCACCTTCAGGTAGAAGTGGTCGCCGTTCGGCAGGTGCAGCACGTCGTAGTAGAAGCCGTCGGCCTCGTCCCAGAGTTCGATCCCCTCGCCCCCGCGGTTGTTCATCGCGTGGGCGATGTACATGAAGTGCTCCCAGAACTTGCTGGCCACGTCCTCGTAGGCGGGGTCCTCCCGCGCCAGTTCCATCGCGATCGCCAGCATGTTCAGGGTGTACATGGCCATCCAGGAGGTCCCGTCCGACTGCTCGATGTGGCCGCCGGTGGGCAGCGGGGCGCTCCGGTCGAAGACCCCGATGTTGGAGTTTGTGGAAGACGCGCTGGAGGAACTGGCGGTCGCCGACGCCGCGCCGCTTCTTCTCGATCTTGTACACCCGCCAGGCCGCCCAGGCGTGGACCGGGGGGTTCACGTCCCCGAACGCCCACTCGTAGGCCGGCAGTTGGCCGTTCGGGTGCATGTACCACTCGCGCAGCATCAGGACCAGTTGCTCCTTGGCGAAGTCGGAGTCCACCAACGCCAGGGGAATGCAGTGGAAGGCCAGGTCCCAGGCGGCGTACCAGGGGTACTCCCACTTGTCCGGCATGGAGATCACGTCGGCGTTGTACAGGTGCGTCCACTCGTGGTTGCGGCCGTGCCGCCGTTCCGGGGGCGGGGCTGGGAAGGCCGGGTCGCCCTCGAGCCATTCCTTGATCGTGTAGTGGTAGAACTGCTTGGACCAGAGGAGCCCGCCGAAGGCCTGCCGCATCACGGCCTGGGCGTCGGCGGAGAGGTCCCGGGGGATGACGGTCCCGTAGAACTCGTCCGCCTCGCGCTGCCGCTCCGCGAAGGTCCGGTCGAAGTCGGGGCCGAAGGGGCCGGTCCCGGCCGCGGGGGCGCTGTCGGTGAACCGGAGCCGGACGGTGGCCGTCTCGCCCGGGCCGACGTGCAGGGGGTAGTGCGCCGCGGCCTTCGTCCCCAGGCCTTCGGGGTTCACCGCCTCCTTGATCCCGTGGACGATGTACTCGTTGATGGCGTCCTTCACGTAGGCGGTGGGGTTCGGGGCGCCGTAGAGCCGCTGGAGGTTCGTCTCGTTCTCGGTGAAGAGCAGGTCGGGCTTCCCGGCGCAGAAGAGCCAGCGGCGGCCGTAGGTGTGGTGGTCCACCTCGACCACGCTCGCGTCCTTGACCGGCTTGCCCCGGAGGAGGCGGGGCCGGCGGGGGTCCCGCCCCCAGGACCAGGTGTTGCGGAACCAGAGGGTCGGCAGCAGGTGCAGGGTCGCGGCCTCGGGGCCGCGGTTCGCCACGCTGATCCGGACGAGGATTTGCTCCGCGCCGGCCTTCGCGTACTCGACGAAGACGTCGAAGTACCGGTTCTCCGCGAAGACCCCGGTGTCAAGCAATTCGTACTCCGGGCTCCGCTTGTCCCGCCGGCGGTTCTCGGCGACCAGTTCGCCGTAGGGGAAAGCCGCCTGGGGGTACTTGTAGAGGTACTTCATGTAGGAGTGGGTGGGGGTGCTGTCCAGGTAGAAGTAGTACTCCTTCACGTCCTCGCCGTGGTTGCCCTCGTTCCCGGTGAGGCCGAAGATCCGCTCCTTGAGGATGGGGTCGCGGCCGTTCCACAGGGCGACGGCGACTGTAGTCCTCGCGCACCGTCCCCCAGGCGCGCTCGCTGAGGTAGGGCCCCCAGCGCTTCCAGTGCACCTGCCGCTCGCGCGCTTCCTGCAGCCGTTCTTCTTCCCTGGTCACGATCCTCTCTCCTCTCGCTCAGCCGCGGACGGGGAGGGGATGCCTACTCCGCCGGTTTCACCTCATCCATCAGCGTGTAGAATCCTTCGACGAGCGTCGGGTGGATGTAGATGGCGCCCTGGAGGAGCGTGTACGGGGCGCTGGCGAGCATGAGCGTGCTCAGGACCTGGATCAGCTCCCCTCCCTCCAGGGAGAGGACGGCCGCCCCCAGGACACGGTCCGTCCCGGCCTCTACGACGATTTTCATAAGGCCGGCGGTCTCGTCCCGCTCGATGGCGCGCGCGACCCACTTCATGGGAATCTTGCCGATCTTCAGCCGGTGGCCGGCGGCCCGAGCCTCCCGCTCGGTCATCCCGACGCGACCGAGCTGCGGGTCGGTGAAGACGGAGTAGGGGACGAGGCGGTTCTCGATGGTGAGCCCCTTCCCGTCCGTCAGGTTGGCGAAGACGATCTGGTAGTCGTGGTAGGAGATGTGGGTGAAGGCGGGGCCGCCCTTCACGTCGCCCAGCGCCCAGATGCCGGGGACGTTGGTCTCCAGCCGGCTGTTCGCCTTGATGAAGCCGCGCCCGTCGGTCTCGACCCCGGCCTTCTCGAGCCCCAGGTCATCGCTGTTGGGCCGCCGCCCGGTGGCGACGAGCAAGTGGGAGCCGCTCACCGTCTGCGATCCGGTGCTGGTCTCAAAGGTCAGGGCGACCTCCTTCCCCCGCTGCTCGGCGCGGGTCGTCTGGGCCTTCAGGACGAACTGGATCCCCTCCGCTTCCAGGGCTTGCTGCAGCTCGGCGGCGACGTCGGCGTCCTCCCGGGCCAGGATCTGCTCGCCCCGGTGGATGACGGTGACGCGGCTCCCGAACCGCCGGAACATCTGGCCGAACTCCAGCCCGATGTACCCGCCGCCGAGAACGAGCAAGTGCTCGGGCAGCTCGGTGAGCTCCATGAGGGTCGCGTTGGTCAGGTAGCCGACCCGGTTCAGCCCCTCGATGCGGTGGATCTCCGGCCGGGTGCCCGTATTGATGAAGATCCGCTCGCCTTCGAGGACCTCGTCCTCGACCTGGACCCGGTGGGGCGAGACGAAGCGGCCGTGGCCGCGGTAGAGGCGCGGGTTCGCGCCGCCGAACGCCTCCTCCTTTCCGGAGCGGAACCGCTGCACCATCTCATCCTTGCGGGCGACGATGCGGGCCAGGTCCACGCTCACCGGGCCGGTCCTCGCCCCCCACCGGGCGGCGTTGCGGGCGTAGTAGGTCACCTGGGCCGACGCGACCATCGTCTTCGTCGGGGTGCACCCGGTGTTGATGCAGGACCCGCCCAGGTGTTCCTTCTCTAGCAGGGCTACC
>JACPAU010000124.1 GCA_016180705.1 Candidatus Methylomirabilota bacterium | reverse complement strand
GGTCCAGGCCTTCTGGTGCTGGTTTGTCGGCGGGACCATCTGCGGCGTCCTCTGGGAGTTCTGGAACTACTGGGCCACGGCCAAGTGGCACTACACCGTCCCCATCACGGCGGAGTGGAAGATCTTCGAGATGCCGGTAGCCGGCTATCTCGGGTTCGGACCCTTTGCCGTCGAGTGCTACCTGATGTACAATCTCGCGGTCCTGTTGGGCCGACGGGCCCTCGGGCGGGCCGGCGCGGGCGCAGGGCACGGGGCGCCGCGGTGACCAAGACCACGGATGTGGCCATCATCGGCGGCGGCGTGATCGGCTGCGCGGCGGCCTACGTCCTCGCGGCCGCCGGCGTCCGGGTCGTGCTGCTCGAGCGGGGGGAGATCGCCTGCGAGGCCTCCGGGGAAGCGGCGGGCATGCTGGCCCCTCAGGCCGAGGCGTCCGACGCCGGCCCGTTCCTCGCCCTCGGGACGGCCAGCCGGGACCTGTTTCCCGCCCTGGCGGACGCCCTGCGGGAGGAGACCGGGCTGGACGTCGGCTACCGCCGGGACGGGACCGTCTACCCCTGCGTGAACGAAGAGGAAGAAGCCGAGGCGCGCCAGCGCTTCGCCTGGCAGCGGGAGCGGGGCCTTCCCGTCGAGTGGTGGGACGCGCAGGATGTCCGGAAGGCCGAGCCCGGGATCACCCCCGCTGTCCGGGGCGCCCTCTTCATCCCCGGCGATCACCACGTCGTCAGCGGGACGTTGACGCGGGCGCTGGCGGTCGCGGCAGCGCGGCGCGGGGTTGAGATCCGCGAGGGGGCGCCGGTCACCGGCTTCGTGCGGGACCGCAAGCGCATCATGGGGGTCAAGAGCGTCGGCACCACCGTGAGTGCCGGCCGGTACATCCTGGCGGCCGGCCCCTGGTCCGCCCAGGTGGGGTACCTGCTCGGCCTGCCGGTGCCGGTCCTCCCCGTCAAGGGCCAGCTGTGCATGGCCGGTTTCCTCCAGGGCGGACCGCGGCACGTGCTCTACTCCCACCTGGCGTACATGGTCCCCCGCCCCGGGGGCGAGGTGGTCCTGGGGACCACGGTGGAGTTCGCCGGCTTCGACAAGCAGGTGACCGTCGGGGGGCTTCGGGGGATCCTGGCCGGCGCGTGCGCCCTCTACCCGGCCGTGGCGGAGGCCCCGCTCCGGCGGGCGTGGGCCGGGCTCCGGCCCTATACGACGGACGAGCTCCCCCTGCTCGGGGCGGTCCCCGAGGTCGAGGAGCTCCTCGTGGCCACCGGCCACCACCGGAACGGGATCCTCCTCGCTCCCATCACGGCGCAGCTGCTCCGGGAACTCGTCGTCGGGGGCAGGGCGAGCGTCTCCCTCGAGCCCTTCCGGGTGGATCGGCCCCTCCCCCCCGCCCCGGTGGAGGCGCGCTGATGCGGAAGCCGGAGCGGGTCCTGGCGGCGCTCGCCTCGGCCCCGGTGGATCACCCCCCGTTCAGCGTCTGGTACCACTTCGGCCTCCAACACCTGCCGGGCCGCGCGCTCGCCGAGGCGGAACTGGCCTTCTACCGCCACTACGACCCGGACTTCCTGAAGGTGATGCACGACTATCCCTTCCCGCTGCCCGACGACATGACGGAGGTGAGCCGGCCCGAGGAGTGGCGGCGCCTGGTCCCCCTCCCCGGCGACCACCCGGCCTTCCAGGAGCAACTGGCCGCGCTGGAGGTCATTCGGGAGGGCCTGCGGGGGGAGGCGCTCTTCATCGAGACGGTCTTCAGTCCGTGGACGACGGCGCGCCGCCTGCGCGGCCAGGACGGCCTCCTGAGCGACATGCGCCGGCACCCTGAAGACCTGCTCCAGGGGCTCGCGGCCATCGCGGAGACGTGCGCCGCCTACGTCCGGGCGGCGGCGGCCCGGGGGATCGCCGGGATCTTCCTGTCGGTCGGCGGGGCGTCGTACGAGTTCATGGGGGAGGAGGAGTACGCCCGCTTCGGCCGCCCCGCCGACCTGACCGTCCTGCAGGCGGCGCGGGATCTCCCGTTCAATGTGCTCCACCTGCACGGCGTGAAGCTCATGTTCAACGCGTGCCTCGACTACCCGGTGCAGGCGTTCAACTGGTCGCACCGGCACACGCAGCCCACGTTGGCGGCGGCCCGACAACTGACCCGCAAGTGTCTCCTGGGGGGCGTGGACGAGATGAGCACCAGCACCGTCCGCCCGCCCGTGATCCGGGCCCAGGTGGCCCAGGCGATCCGGGAGGCGGGGCCGCGCGGCCTGATCGTCGGACCCGGCTGCGCCGTTCCCTCCGACACGCCGCCCTTCAACCTGCACGCGATCCGGGACGCGGGGCGCGCGGTCCGCGCCTAGCCGGGTCCGGGAGATGGGACTCAGCATGGAACGCGACGCGGCACCACCCATCCGGATCACGGGGACCGGCGCCTATCTGCCGGAGACGGTCCTGACCAACGCGGAGTTGCGCGCCCGCACCGGCCTGAGCGACGAGTGGATCCTGGCCCGGAGCGGCATCCGGGAGCGGCGCGTGGCGGGGAAGGAGGAGGCCGCCTCCGACCTGGGGCTGGCGGCGGCCCGGCAGGCGTTAGCGGAGGCGGGCTGCTCCCCCGAGGGCGTGGACCTCCTGGTGGTGGCCACGACCACGCCCGATACCCTCTGCCCGTCCACCGCCTCCTGGATCCAGGCGCGGCTCGGTGCCTCCCGGGCGCTTCCCTTCGACGTGTCCGCGTCCTCCGCGGGGTTCCTGGTGGCGGTCTCCGTCGCCCGCCAGTACCTGCAGGGGGGGGCCGCCCGGCGGGCCCTCGTGGTCGCGGCCGAGGTGGTCACTCGGTACGTGGACTGGGGCGACCGGGAGAACTGCTTTCTCTGGGGCGACGGGGCGGCGGCGGCCCTCCTCGAGGCCGGGCCGGGCCCCGGGCCCACGCTCCTCGGGCTCACGTTGCGCGCGGACGGCAGGCAGGCCGACCTGCTCCTGCTCCCCGGAGGGGGCTCCCGGGTGGCCCCCATCACCGCCCGCACGGTGGAGATCGGGGCCCACGCGATCCGGATGCACGGCACCCACCTCTACCGGTCCGCGGTCCGGCGCCAGGTGGAAACCTGCCGCGAGGTGCTGGGCGAGGCGGGGGTTCCCCTCGAGGCGGTAAGCCTCCTAGTCCCTCACCAGGCCAACCTCCGGATCATCGAGGCGGTCGCGGCGCGCCTGGAGATGCCCATGGAGCGGGTGGTCGTGACCATCCACTACACCGGGAACTGCTCGGGGGCCAGCCTTCCCCTGGCCCTCGACGCCGCGCTCCGGCAGGGGCGCCTCCGGACCGGGGACGTCGTCCTGCTGGCGGCCTTCGGGGGTGGCCTCATCTGGGGGGCCGGCCTCCTCCGGGTGTGACCCGGGGGCGTGCCGGCGATGGCGCGGCCGGCCTGAGCCCCCGGCTCCTCCAGGCGGCGCGCGACCGGCTGCACCGAACGACGCCGGCCCGCCGGGTGCGGGGAGAGCACTCGGCCCTGGCCTTCCTGAAGGCGGTGGGCTTCGCGTTCCTCTTCGACAACTTCGGGACGGGGCTGCCGTTCCTCTGGGCGGCGGTTTGCGGCCGGCGGGAGCCGCGCTGGCCCCGGCACACGCACCACGATCCGGGAATCGGCTTGGCCTGGCACCTCAAGGACGTCCTGCCGGCGCGCCGGCGGGTCTACTACGGGAAGCTCCTGCTGGGGAAGCCGACCCTCGTGGCCCTGCCCGACCTGCCGGCCGCTGTCGCGTGGTTCCGGCGGAAGACGCCGGCCTGGCACCGGGTGGCCTTCCTGAGCGGGCGGATGTCGCGGGCAGGGCACGCGGTCCTGGAGGTGCTTCACGCTCAGCATCCGCTATACACGCCGGACTTGCGCCGCGCCGCGGGGCTGGCCCAGTCGCGGGAGACCCGCATCTTCGAGCGGGCGATCGCCGAGTTGCAGCAGGGGCTCTGGGTGGTGAAGAGCGAGGAGCGGTACGAGCCGTCGTTCGCGTACCGGTGGGACCTCTTCGAGGCCCGCTACCCGAGGGCGACCGCCGCCGCCGAAAGGATCGCGCCCGCGGAGGCGCTCGGGCGCCTGGCGGGCCGGCTGCTCGACACGCTGCTCTGGAGCACTCCCCGGGAGCTCGGCCGCCTGCTGCGCCCCGAGCCGGGGGAGCTCGAAGGCGCCCTGGCGGACCTCGAGGCCCGGGGCCGCCTCGTGCGGGGGACCAGGATCCCGGGGCTGCCCCCCAATCTCCTGCTGAGCCGTCGCGCCCTGGAGGGACTTTCATCCGGGAGGAGCCGCCGTGCCGGCTGAGGGGCCCGGGCGCCCGTTCACGCCGTTTCCGCTCCCGCCGCCGACCCTGGCCGACGTCTACGCGGCCCGGCGGGCCCTCGCGGGGCGCGTGAGCCCAACCCCACTCGTCCGCTTCCCCGCCCTCTGCCGGGCGCTGGGGTGCGAGGCGTACGTCAAGCTCGAGAACCTCCAGCCCATCGGGGTCTTCAAAGTCCGCGGGGGGCTGTACCTGATGTCCCGGCTCGGGGCGGCGGAGCGTGCGGCGGGGGTCATCACCGCCTCCACCGGCAACCACGGCCAGTCGGTGGCCTATGCGGCGCGCGAGTACGGGATCCGGGCCATCGTGGCGGTCCCCCGGGAGGCGAACCCCCTCAAGGTGGGGGCCATTCGCGCTTTCGGGGCCGAGGTCGTCCCGATCGGGCGGGACTTCGACGAGGCCCGCGAGTGGGCGGAGGCGGAGGCAGGGGCCAAGGGGTACCGCTACGTCCATCCGGCCAACGAGCCCGACATTGTGGCGGGGGTAGGGACGATCAGCCTTGAAATCCTGGAGGCCCTCCCGCAGGTGGAGGCGATCCTGGTCCCGGTCGGGGGCGGCAGCTGCCTGGCCGGCCAGGCGGTCGTGGCCAAATCGCTGAAGCCGACGGTGCGGCTCATCGGGGTGCAGGCGGAGGGGGCCCCGGCCGTGACCCTCTCCTGGCGCGCCCGGCGCGTCATCGAGACGCCCGCGGCGGACACCTTCGCGGAGGGGCTGCAGACTCGGGTCCCCTTTCTCTTCACCCTGGGGCTCATCCTGCAGCACGCCGACGAGATGGTCCTGGTGAGCGACGCGGAGATCCGGCAGGCCATGCTCCTGCTCCTCGAGACGGCGCGGCAGGTGGCGGAGGGGGCGGGGGCGGCCCCCGTCGCTGCGGCCCTCCGCCTGCGGGAGCGGCTCGCGGGCAAGACCGTCTGTCTCGTCCTGAGCGGGGGCAACGTCGCGCTCGACGCGCTCCGCCACCTGCTCTGCGACGGCGCGCCCTAGTCGGGGAAAGGGGGTTCCCGCTCTGGGGTTTTTGGCCCCAGCAAAAGCGGCGTCTGCCGGGATGCGCGGAGCAAACGTCCGCGCGACGAGGGCGGTGATGGCGCCTCGGACGTCTGCTGCTTGGTCGCCTTCTTGCACCCTTCCGCGGCGACGCGATGCCCGGGCTCGGAGGGAGCGGCGGGCCGCGGCGGGGGTTCCGATGGCAGAGACGAGCGGGGGCCGGAGCGAGGCGACGGTCCTCCTGGTGGACGACGAGCCGATGGTCCTGGCGATGCTGGAGGACTTCCTCACCGTCAACGGACTCCGGGTCCTCACGGCCCAGGAGGGCGCCGAGGCGCTCCGGATGGCGCGGGAGGGGAGCCCGGACGTCATCATCCTGGACGTGATGATGCCGGGGATGGATGGCTACGAGGTCTGTCAGCGACTGAAGGGGGACCCCGGCACCCGGGAGATCCCGGTCATCCTCCACACCATCCTGAAGGGGCCGGAGGTGGACGCCCGCGGGCGGGCGGCGGGGGCCGACTTCGTCGTGCACAAGCCGATGCGCCCGTTGTCCCTCCTCCTGAAGACGGTGGAGGCGGCGCTCGCGGAGCGGCGCCGGAAGGTTTCGACCAGCCGTCCCCTGCCCCCCCGGCCCTGAGGCGGGGGTGGGGGGCCGCTGACGGCGGCAGGCGGTCGTCCGGCGGCGGCCTGCCGCCGCGGTCTTTTCGCTCACGCTGGATGCCCCGATGACGGGGAAGGAAGGAGAGAGCCGATGCGAGTCGTGATCATGAGCGTCCTGATCCTGGTTTTTCTCTCGACGCCCGTGGTGGCGCAGCAGGCGCCTGGTCCCCCACAGGCGGGTGCCCAGACCCGGATGGAGGACGGCGCCCGAGGCGGGCGGTACGTCTTCGTCCCGGCGTCGGTGCAGGGGGGGCTGGAATACCTGCTGGACACCGGGAATGGGGACCTCTGGGTCCTCTCGCGCGACGCCGACACCAACTACTTCTACCTGGGCTACATCCCCCGAGCCCCCCAGTTCCCCTTCGCTGAGATCCTCCGGCAGAAGCAGCTCCGCCAGCAGTCGGGCGGGCAGCAGGCTCCGACCCCGCAGACTCCCGGGACCCCTCCGCGCTAGGCGAGGGCCTCAGGCAATCGCGGGAGGGCCGGGAGGAGGCGCGTGGCTCAGCGGGAGACGCGGGGGGCGACGGCGTTCGGGAAGCCGTTCGGGACCGCCTTCCCCCAGCTCGCGGACGCCGAGGTCGAGTGGGAAGAGGAGGCGTACACGCTCTCCGGAGGAGCCCCCCAAGTCCGTCAGGGTCTCCGGATGAGCGTCAAGGAGGGGTACTTCCAGGGGACCATCCGGTGCGGGCAGGCCGGCTGCGCCGGGGGCGGCTTCGAGGTGGAGCGGATCATCCAGTTCATGGTGCAGGATGCGCTGGAGGAACGGGAAGGAGTCTTGGTCTGCGGGGGATGGATCGGCGGCCCTGAGGGGGAGGAAGCCAGACCCTGCGTGAACGCGATCCGCTACCGGGTCCGGCTCACGTACCGGCGGCGTTCAGGCGAGGGAGACGCCTGAGGTCTCGAGGTCGCCGGGGAGGACCGGGGCCGGCTCCGGCACGGGGACGGGGAGAGGTGACGGGGCCGGGAGAGAGCCGGTCGGCAGGACGATGACCCGCGGCCTCCGCGCGTAGCGCAGCCTGGCCGCGCCCACGGCCATGACCAGGATCAGCGACCATGGGAAGAGCAGGATTCCGATGACCACCTTGTAGTACCACATGGCTCCTCTGTCCGCCTTTCGTCCAGGCCTTTGAGGCCGCCCATCATATGAGCAACCGCTGTGCCATGGCCCCAGACCCTCCTCCCATCTGCCTTCCTGCCGAGGGTTCGTAGGCCAGCATATCCAAGAAAATCAATCGCTTAGTATTTTAGAACCCCCATGAACCGGCTGGCTGTCGTTATCGGAGGC
>JACPAU010000123.1 GCA_016180705.1 Candidatus Methylomirabilota bacterium | reverse complement strand
CCGATGACGAGGACGGCGCCGACGACGGTGAGGACGTTCTCCAGCAGGAAGTCATGGAGCATGAGGGGGTTGATGGCCCAGAGGAGCCACCAGGCGGCGAAGAGGCCCAGGAGCCACTTCGGGTAGTGGGGATGGAAGATCACGCCCAGCACCCGCCCCCCCCTGCCACGCGCTCGGGACGCGGCGATGCTACACCAGTCCGCCCGCCCGGTCCAGGTCCGCGTGGGGGCCGGGCTGTCAGGGGCGGGCCTCCCGTGCTAGAATCCGCCCCGAGGAGCCGACGCCATGGCGCTCGAAGCGGTGATTCGCGATCTGGAGCAGCGCATCGCCGGGGAGGTCCGCTTCGATCCGATGACGAAGGTGCTGTACAGCACCGACGCCAGCATCTACGAGATCGAGCCGCTCGGCGTGGTGATCCCCCGGCACACGGACGACGTCGTCGCCACCATCGAGATCGCCGCCCGCCACCGGGTGCCGGTCCTGCCCCGCGGGGCCGGGACCAGCCTGGCCGGCCAGTCGTGCGGCCGGGCCATCCACCTGGACATGTCCAAGCACCTGAGCGGCGTCCTGGAGGTGAATCCGGAGGAGCGCTGGGCGCGGGTCCAGCCGGGCGCGGTCCTCGACGAACTCAATGCCCACCTCCGCCCCGCCGGCCTCATGTTCCCGCCGGACGTCTCCACCAGCAACCGGGCCACCCTCGGCGGGATGATCGGGAACAACTCGGCCGGCGCCCGCTCGATCCTGTACGGGAAGACCATTGATCACGTGCGGGAGCTCACCGTCGTCCTGAGCGATGGGCAGCGGTACTGCGCGCGGCCCCTCTCGGAGGCGGAGGTCGCGACCCGGCTGCGATCCCGGGGGCTGGAGGGCCAGGTCGTCCGCGTCCTCCGGGACCTCGCGGACCGTCACCGGGACGAGATCGCGGCCCGGTACCCGAAGATCATGCGGCGGGTCGGGGGCTACAACCTCGACGAGTTCATCAAAGGGCAGCCCTTCAACCTGGCCAAGATCCTGGTCGGCTCCGAGGGGACGCTGGCCGCGACGGTCGAGGTCAAGGTGAACCTGGTCCCTCGGCCGAAGATGACCGCGCTGGCCATCGTGCACTGCCGCACGCTGTTCGAGGCGATGGAGGCGACGACCGCGATCCTGGAATGCGGCCCGTCGGCGGTCGAACTCGTGGACAAGACCATCCTGGACCTCACGAAGGAGTCGCTGGAGTATTCCCGCCGGATGACCTTCGTCGAAGGGGACCCGGCGGCCCTGCTGCTGGTGGAGTTCTACGGGACCTCGCCCGAGGAGCTCCGGGGCAAGGTCGAGGCGCTCGAGGCCCGCCTGCGCCGCACGGGCCTCACGACCCCTATCGTGCCGGCCCTGGAGGCCGAGGCGCAGCAGAACGTCTGGCGCGTCCGGAAGGCGGGGCTCGGGATTCTCCTGGGCATGAAGGGGGACAAGAAGCCCATCGCCTTCGTCGAGGACACGGCGGTGGCCCCGGAGCGCCTCGCGGAGTATGTCCGCCGGTTCGACGCCATCGTCCGGGCGCATGACACCACGGCCGCCTACTACGCCCACGCCTCGGTCGGCTGCCTGCACATCCGCCCGATCATTGACCTGAAGCAGGCGCCGGAGGTGGAGAAGATGCGCTCCATCGCCGAGCAGGTGAGCGACCTGGTCCTGGACTTCGGCGGGGCGATGAGCGCGGAGCACGGGGACGGCCTGGCGCGATCCTGCTGGAACGAGAAGATGTTCGGCCCGACCCTCTACAAGGCCTTCCAGGAGGTCAAGGCGGCCTTCGACCCGTACGGGATCATGAATCCCGGGAAGATCGTGAACGCCCCGCCGATGACGGAGAATCTCCGCTACGGGCCCGCCTACCGGGCGCGGCCGGTCAAGACCTACTTCTCCTTCGCCCGGGAGGGGGGCTTCGACCGGGCCATCGAGCTGTGCAACGGGGCCGGCGTCTGCAAGAAGAAGCTCGAGGGGACCATGTGTCCCTCCTACATGGTCACCCGGGAGGAGGAGGATTCGACCCGGGGGCGGGCGAACGCGCTGCGGGCGGCCATCAACGGGCACCTGCCGGCGGACGCCCTGACCAGCCGCCGGATGTACGAGGTCCTGGACCTCTGCCTCGAGTGCAAGGGCTGCAAGGCCGAGTGCCCCTCCAACGTGGACATGGCCAAACTGAAGTACGAGTTTCTGGCCCACTACCACGCCGCGCACGGCACGCCGCTTCGGGCGCGCGTCTTCGGCCACATCGCGGCGCTCTCCCGCCTCGGGTGCGCGCTGGCCCCCCTCTCGAACTGGCTGCTCGGCAGCGCCCCGCTCCGCGTCGCGATGGAGAAGCTCGTGGGGGTGGACCGCCGGCGCCGCCTCCCGCCCTTTGCGCGTCCGACGTTCGCGCAGTGGTTCGCCCGCCGCAACGGGGCGGCGCCGAAGGGGGAGCAGGGCCCGGTCGTCCTCTTCAACGACACCTTCATGAACTACAACTACCCGGAGATCGGACGGGCCGCGGTCCGGGTCCTGGAGGCCGCCGGGTTCACCGTCGTCCTGGCGGAGACGCGGTGCTGCGGCCGGCCGATGATCTCGAAGGGGATGGTGGAGGAGGCCCGGGCCAACGCCCGGGACAACCTGGAGCGGCTCCTCCCCTACGCCGAGGCCGGGATCCCCATCGTCGGGTGCGAGCCGAGCTGCCTGCTCACCTTCCGCGACGAGTACCCCGACCTGTTAGAGCGCCCGCAGGCGGAGCGCCTCGCCCGCCACGTCTTCCTGATCGAGGAATTCCTCCTCGGCCTGCACGAGCGGGGGGCGCTCCCGCTCGCCCTGCGGCCGGGCCCGCGGGAGATCCTGTTCCACGGGCACTGCCATCAGAAGGCCCTGGTCGGCTCCGCCCCCTCGCTCCAGGTCCTGCGCCTGCTCCCGGGGACGAAGGTAACGGAGGTGGACTCCGGCTGCTGCGGGATGGCCGGCTCCTTCGGCTACGAGCGGGAGCACTACGACCTCTCCCTCGCCATCGGCGCGCGGCGGCTCATCCCCGCCGTCCAGGCGGCCGGTCCGGACACGGAGGTCGTCGCGGCCGGCATCTCCTGCCGCCAGCAGATCGCCCATGCCACCGGCCGCCGCCCCAGGCACCTGGTCGAGGTCCTGGCCGCAGCCCTCTGAGGCCATCAGCGCAGCGGGATTCGCCCCCGGGGCCGGACTGGCCGGCGCTGGAAGGTTTCGGTTGTTCGGGTTCCGGGTCGCGCGTATAGTTCCGGCATGCCTGGCGAGGACCGGCCGCAGTCAAGCCAGCCCTCCGGTGGAGGGGAGCCGGCGCAACGCTCCCCCCGGTTCCCGGTGACCCTCCCCATCGTCTGTCGTCCCGCAGGCGGGCCGGCGCGGGGCCGTCCGAAGCCGTGGTTTTCACGGACGGTCAATCTCAGCGCGGGAGGCACGGCGTTGCTGCTCCCCCAGCGCCTTGACCGGGAGACCGGCGTCGAGCTGATGCTCGAGCTGGAGGGCCGGACGCTTCAGATCATGGCCACGGTCCGGTGGGTCGGGGTATCCATCCCTCCGCGCCACGAATATCCGCACGGTCTCGCCTTCCATCCGCTCCAGCCGGGCGAGCGGGCTCACCTGGACGCGTTCCTCCTGCGGCTGGGAAAGCAGGTCCAGCGGAGCTACTCCCGCGTGCCCCTGGAACTCCCTGTGACGGTGGAGGGATCGGGGACGACGCTGCTCAGCGGCCGGACGGCGGACATCGGTGAGGGAGGGGCCCAGGTGATGCTCCCGACTACTCTTCCGACCGGCACGGTTATCACCCTGAGCTTCCGGGCGAGCCGCGGGGTTGTCCGGGTGGAGGCAACGATCCGGTGGGTCGGGGGAGCCCAGCAAGAGCAGGGGGGCTCAATCTTCCCGCACGGCTGCCAGTTCCACAGCGAGACGGCGGGGAAGCAACTCGCGGCGGACCTGTACATCGAAGAGTTCCTCCGCCGCGCGCGCGGCGAGACGCCCGCCTAGCGCGCGGTCGGGACCCCCGCTCCCGCAGAGGAGTGCCCGGTGGCCTCCGTCCGGTTCCTGCTCCTGGGAACGGGCTTCTTCGCCCGCAAGTGGCTCGAGACGCTGAAGGCCCACCCCGACTGCGCCCTGGCTGGCGTGATCTCCCGGACCCCCGAGCGGGCCGCCGCCACCTGCGCCGAGCTCGGCCTCCCCGCCCCGGCCTTTGCGACGCTCGAGCAGGCGCGCGCCCGCGTCACGGCCGACGCGGCGCTCGTGACGCTGCCCCAGGCCCTCCACCGGGAGGCGATCGCGGGCGCCCTCGCCTGCGGCCTGCACGTCCTCACCGAGAAGCCGCTCGCCATGGACATGGCCGAGGCCGCGGCGATCCTGGAGGCGGCGCGCGCCAGAGCCGACCGGTGCGTGATGGTCAACCAGAACTTCCGCTGGCGGCCGACCGCCCAGGCCCTCCGGCGGGCGCTCCTCGACGGAGCGATCGGCCCGCCGCAAACCATCCTCCACGAGTGCGCCATGGACAACCGGCGGGTGACGGTCGGGGGATGGCGCGAGGCGCTCCCCGACCCGTACCTCCAGGACATGGCCATCCACCACTTCGACCTCCTCCGGTATCTCACCGGCCGCGAGGCCGTGGAGGTCTTCGTCCGTGCGTTCCGTCCGTCCTGGACCTGGTTCGCCGGCCGGCCCGCCGCCGCCGGCTTCCTCCAGTTCGGGGATGTCGCCGTTTCGTACAGCGGCACCTTCGCGGCCCGCGGCCGGGAGACCCTCCCCGAGGGGGCCATCGCCCTCACGGGGGAGGGAGGGACGCTCCGGCTCGACGAGCGGGGGGAGGTGAGCCTCCACCGGGACGGACGGGTGACCGCTCTCCCGCGCCCGGCCCTCGCACGGGAGGACCTCGCGGCCACCCTGGACCAGTTTGTCATTGCCCTCCGGAGCGGGGCCCGGCCGGAGACCAGCCTCGAGGACAACCTGAAGTCGTTCGCCATCGTGTGTGCGGCCCTGGAGTCGAGCCAATCCGGTCGCCCGGTGGCGGTCTCCCCCCTCCTGGCCTCCCTCTCCTTATAAGCAAGCGCCACCGGCCCGCTTCCGTCCGGGAACCCACCAGGGCCCCGCGGCAAAAACTGTCATCCGACTCCCATCCGGTGTCTCGACCCCGCCTCACCCGGCGACCCCTAACCCGTTGCCAGGGCGTGAATTTCCCCCGGTTGCATCTTGGCACGCCGCTTGCTCATCCGAATGGGCGAATGCCGTGACCCGTCTCACCCTGACGGGAGGGGCCGCGGGGCCCACGAAAGGGAAGGAGGGTGCCGGAGGCCATGGAAGGCACGGAACGGACGGCGCTCGACAACCTCGCCCTGCAGGTGGCGCGACTCCGGGAGGAGATCCACCGGATGGCGAAGGAGCTGGACGCGCTCTTGGTCTGGGAGCGCTACTGCCCGATGTGCGGCCGGGGGGTCCGGCGCGAGAGCGTGAGCGACCTCGCTCGGTGCGCCTGTGGGTGGGTCTGGGAGTGATGGGGCCGATGTACGAGATCCGCTGCATCTTCTGCAAACGGATTCATCGCTCGGAGTACTTCGACGAGATCGAGGAGGAGATCCTGGCCTGCCGGGACCGGGCCCCGGAGTGGCAGAAGGGACGCCTCGACACCTACGAGGATCCCCACCTGAAGCCAATCAGCCCGGAGTCCACCGCCTACGCTGAAGGCTACGTCTAGCCCGCCGCACTAGCCCAGCAGATCCAGCATGGTCTCTGCGGGGACCGCGATGCCCGCGAGGATCGGCGTGTCCCTGAGGGTGTACCGGCTGGCCTCCGTCTCCCGCAGCTCCATCACGAGGTCCAGGAAGTCGGCCGGGACGTCGGACTCGAAGGCGACGATGAACTCCTGGTCGTCCAGCCCGAAGGAGTAGGTGGTGTTCAGCTTCACCGAGGGGTACCGGTGCCCGACGGCGATGTGCTCGTCCATCATCCCCTGGCGCGCCGAGCGGGTCAGCCGGTACCAGTCGCGGGTCTTGACGAACGGGTAGACGAAGAGGTACTTGGCCTCCCCCGGCTTGACCGTCAGCCGGACCCCCTCCTGCCCCTCGTGCACGTGCTTGTCCACGTAGATGGACCGCTTCGTCATTCCCAGGTAGGAGTGCGGGAGGGTCAGGTATTTTCCCAGGCCGGTCTTCAGCAGGCGCGCCTGAAAGTCCTGGAAGGCTTCCAGGCGATCGCTGATCAGCCACAGGAGGAAGTCGAAGTCCCCCCGGGTGCCGAGGCAGGAGTAGGTCCGGAGGATCAGGGTCGCCCGGACCTCCTCCAGCGCCGCCAGGAACTCCTTCCGGGAGGCGTCCCGCTCCTGCTGGGGGAGGCGCCGCCAGGCCGGGTCCACCCGGTAGGCGGCGAAGCGCACGAACTGGCGCTTCTCCTTCGCCTTGGGTTCCTTCTCCGCCATCGCTGTCCCCCCTGCCGTCGCCCGGCTTCCTCTACTCTCCCCGGAAGCGGGGCGGCCGCTTCTCCAGGAACGCCCGCATCCCCTCGGCCCGGTCGGCGGTCGTGAAGAGGAAGGCCTGCGCCATCTTCTCGAAGGCCAGGCCGGACACCATTCCGTCTGCCATCCCCACCGCGATGGCGGCCTTCGCCAGCCGAACGGCCAGCGGCCCCTTGCTCAGGATGAGGCGGGCCACGGCTCTCGCCCTGCCCAGGAGGTCCCCGTGAGGGACGACCTCGTTCACGAGCCCGATGGCCTTCGCCTCCGCCGCGTCAATGATCGTCCCGGTGAAGATGAGTTCCTTGGCCTTCCCGACCCCGACCAGGCGGGAGAGGCGCTGGGTCCCGCCGGCGCCCGGCAGGATCCCCAGGTTGACCTCCGGCTGTCCGAAGCGCGCCCGCTCGCTGGCGATCCGGAGGTCGCAGGCCAGCGCCAGTTCGCAGCCGCCGCCCAGGGCGTAGCCGTTCACGGCCGCGATGGTCGGTTGCGGGAGATGCTCCAGGGCCCAGAAGGTCTCGGCGAGCCCGTGGGCCAGCCGGTGCTGGGGACCCTTCGCCGCGAGCGCGCGGACGTCGGCGCCGCTGACGAACGCCCGGTCCCCCGTCCCCGTGAGGATGACCGTCCCCACCGCCGGATCCCGCTCGAGAGCGGCCAGCGCCTCGTCCAGGCGCGCCTTCACGGCGTCGTCGAGCGCGTTCAGAACCTCGGGCCGGTTGATGGTGAGGGTGGCGATCCCCTCCGCCACTTCCACCTGGAGGACGTCCGTGGACATGGGCCCTCCGCTTTCCGTCCGAAGGCGC
>JACPAU010000122.1 GCA_016180705.1 Candidatus Methylomirabilota bacterium | reverse complement strand
AGGAGGGCGGCGCGCTCGGCGCGCAGCCGCTCCAGGGCGTAGCCGAGGCGGAGGACCTGGATGTGCAGCCAGACGTACGCGAGGATGCCGAGGCAGAGCAGGCCCAGCACCAGGACGGCCCGCCACAGGTCCAGGCGCCGGAGGATGCCTCGGGGCCGGGCCGCCCTCCGCAGCTCCCGGGACCGCGTGAGGGTGCCCTCGAGGGAGCGCGCCACCGTCTACCCCTCCACCCGCCGGGCGGCCCGCAGCTTCGCGCTGCGGGCCCGGGGGTTCGCCGCCACTTCCTCGGGGCCGGGTGTCAAGGGCTTCTTCGTCAGGACCGTCACCTCGGGGCTCCCCCGCAGGACCTGCTTCACGATGCGGTCCTCCAGCGAGTGGAACGCGATGACGATGACCCGCCCCCCCGGACGCAGGCCGTGAATTGCCTCTCCCAGCGCCTCCGCCAGCCCCTCCAACTCCCGGTTCACCGCGATCCGGAGGGCCTGGAAGGTCCGGGTCGCCGGATGGATCCGCTTGGGCCAGGCGCGGCGCGGGATGGCGCCGGCCACCAGGTCCGCCAGCGCGTCGGTCCGCGTGAGCGGGGCCACCGCCCGCGCGGCGCCAATCCGCCGGGCGATGCGGCGAGCCCACCGCTCCTCCCCGTACTCCCGGAGGATCCGGCTCAGCTCTGCCTCCGGGAGGTCCCGCAGGAGGTCGGCGGCCGTGGCGCCACCCCCCGCGCGGTCCATCCGCATGTCGAGCGGCCCGGAGCGGCTGAAGGCGAAGCCCCGGGCCGGGTCATCCAGCTGGACCGAGGAGACGCCGAGGTCCAGGAGGGCCCCGTCCCAGGCCTCGAGCCCTTCCGCGGCCGCGACCGCCCGCAGGTCCCGGTAGTCCGCGTGCACCAGGCGGACCCGCGACTCGAAGCGGGCGAGGCGCTCCCGGGCGAGCAGGAGGACCTCGCGGTCGCGATCCAGGCCGACCAGCCGGCCGGTAGGCCCGGAGGCCTCCAGGATCCCCTCCGCGTGCCCCCCGGTCCCGACGGTGAGGTCCAGATAGAGGCCGTCGGGGATGGGCCGCAGGAAGGCCAGCACCTGGGGGAGCAGGACCGGGGCGTGCCCTGGCCGCCCGATCACCCCGCCGGAATGCCGGCCGGGTTCAGGAACGTCCGGCCCTCGGCCTCGGTGGCCGCCACGGCGAACGTAGCGTAGGCTCCGGCGGCCTCGAGCAGTTCGCGGACGGGGACGGAGGGCGCCACCAGAACGAGTTGGCCCCCGGCCTCGCGCGCCCGATCGCGGCGCTCCACCAGGATCCCCAGGCTTTTCGCGTTCACGTGCCAGACGGCCGAGAAATCCAGGAGGTGCCTCGTGTAGCCGTTGCGCAGGGCCGCGGCGAGCACCTCCCGGAGCTCGAGCATGCCCCAGAGGCTGATGGCGCCGCGGGGGCGGAACGTGGCGATGCCGGCTTCGGGATCACGCTCCATCGTGCACTCGAGAGCCAGCCTCTTGCGCTGATCTCCAGGCCTCATCCGCTCCTCCTCCCCGTCCTCACCCTGCCCCCGCTCAGATGCCGAGGTCGGCGAGCCGGGCCGCGACGTCCTCGAAGGTGACGGGCGACCGGGCCAGGAACTCCTCCCAGCGGGCCTTGCTCCAGATCTCCATCTTGTTCAGCACCCCGATGATCATGACTTCGCGGGTAAGCCCCGTCCGCTCCCGCAGGTGCGGGGGGATCAGGATCCGCCCCTGCCCGTCCATGGGGCTCTCCGTCGCGCCCGAGTAGAAGATGCGGAGGAACGCCCGCACGTCCTTCTGCAAGGTGCTCTGCTTTCGGATCCGATCCTCGAGCTGGCGCCACTCGTCCAGCGGGTAGGCGGCGACGCAGGAGTCCACGTCCGTGAGGATCAGCATCCGCTGGCGGCGGCGGGCGAGAATCTCCCGGAACCGGGACGGGATGCTGAGTCGTCCCTTGTCGTCTACGGAGTGCTCGTAGCGCCCCCGGAACATCGCCGACGCTCCCTGGCGGGGGAGAGCATCCCATCTTATCCCACTTCATGCCACTTGGCGCGAACAGTAAACACAGGCCGCTTTGCGTTGTCAAGGAAAAAGATGGAAGGAAAGTTGTTGATTCTGAAGGCGGGAAGGCCAGGAGAGGGGGGCTGGCTAGCGGTGCATCCAGAGGCCCCTGGCCTTCTCCCTCGCCTCCCGCTCCAGCCGAGCGAACTCGGCCTGGTACCGGAGGTTCGGGGGGCGGGCATCGGCCTCGGCGAAGCCGAACTCGATCAACCAGGCATTGACAAAGGTCCCCTCCTGGGTGAAGACGTAGGCGAGGAGGCGGCCCTGGCGGTCCCGCGGGAGCGCGTCCTGCTCGAGGCGGACGCGGCGGCCCTGCACGAGGCGCAGGTTCCAGTACTGGGCTCGTCTCGCCCAGTGGTCTTCGTCCGGGTCTTCCACGGGCTGGCGGAGCTCCGGCGCGGCGACCCCGATGTACCGGACCATCTCGCGGGTCCCCCGCCACCGCACCTCGATCGTCTGCCCGTCCAGGACCCGGAGGACGCTCGCCCACTCGGCCTCCTGGGCGAGCCCGGCTCCGGCGCCCCAGAGCGCGAGCAGGAGCAGGAGGACGGCCGCGAGGGGGCGCGCCTGCGGGCGCAAACCTTGCATATCCCGGGTGGAGCCGCAGGGGACGGCGAAGGCAGGGCGCCGGGAGTCGAACGTGCTACGACTATTCTTGGTGCGGACCGGGCTCATCTGCCTCGGCGTCCTGCTCCTGCCGGTGGGGGCGACGCTCTTCGTTCTCCTGAGCCCTCTGATCCTCGGGCTCTTCCTGCTCTTCATCGTCCTGCCGAACGCCTACGCCATCCAGTTCCTGGGATGGGCGGGGGCACGACCGCGCGCGTCACGCCTCCACCAGCAGGTTGTCGATGAGGCGGGCCCGGGAGAACCGGATGGCGAGGGCCAGGAGGACCGGGGGGTCGGCCGCGAGAAGCGGCTCGAGGGTCTCGGGCCGGACCACCGCGATGTAGTCCAGCGGCGCCGCCGTCGCCGCGGCGATGCGGGCGCCGATCCCGCGCCGTAACGCGTCGGGGTCCCGACGCCCCGCCCGGATCTCTCCGGCTCCCCACGACAGCGCCCGGAACAGCACCGGCGCCGCCCGCCGCTCCTCCGGCGTGAGGTTCACGTTCCGCGAGGAGAGGGCGAGCCCGTCCGGCTCCCGGACCGTCGGACAGATCACGATCTCCGGCTCCATCTTCAAGTCGGCCACGAGCCGCCGGACGATGATCGCCTGCTGCCAGTCCTTCGCCCCGAAGTACGCGCGGTGGGCCCTGACGATATGGAAGAGCTTGGTGACGACGGTGGCCACCCCCCGGAAGTGGCCGGGGCGCGCCGCCCCCTCCAGGATGCCGGAGAGCCCCGTCACCTCCACGACGGTCGGAGGGCCCGGCGGGTACATCTGGAGGGCGGTGGGCGTCCAGGCCAGGTCGCAGCCCGCCTCCTCGGCGAGGCGCAGGTCCCGCGGGAGGTCGTGCGGGTAGGTCCGGAAGTCGTCGGGGCGGTCGAACTGCGTGGGGTTCACGAAGAGGCTGATGACGAGGCGGGTGTTCTCGGCCCGGGCGCGCGCGAGCAGGGCCTGGTGACCCGCGTGCAGGGCGCCCATGGTGGGCACGAAGCCGATCCGCTCCCCGGCCCGGCGCCACGCCTCCGTGAGTTCCTGCACCTTCCCGGGATCGTCCAGAACCAGCACCGGCTCCGCCCTTACTTCCGGAGCGCCGTCACCTTCCGGGCACGCGCCCGCTGGCGCAGCCGCTCCCACTTCTCCGCCTCGGCGGCCTCCAGACTGAAGGCGTGCTCCGGCCCCGGGAAGACGCCGCCCCGGACCTCGTCCCGGAACTGGCCGAAGGCGGTGAGGAGCGTCTCCCGCAGGTTGGCGTAGCGCTTGACGAACTTCGGGGTGAACTCCTCGAAGAGGCCGAGCAGGTCGTTCGTGACCAGGACCTGCCCGTCGCACCGGGGGCCGGCGCCGATCCCGATGGTCGGGATCCCGATCGCCTCCGTGATCGCGGCGGCCACCTGCCACGGGAGCCCCTCCAGGACGAGGCTGAAAGCCCCGGCCTGCTCCAGTCCCACGGCATCCTTGAGCAGGCGGGCCGCCGCCTCCGCGCTCCGCCCCTGCACCCGGTACCCGCCCATCCGGTGGACGGCCTGGGGCGTGAGGCCGATGTGCCCCATGACCGGGATCCCCGCCTCCACCAACGCCACCACCGTCCCGGCCACCTCCGCCCCGCCCTCCAGCTTGACCGCGTGGGCGTTCGCCTCCTTCAGCATCCGGCCCGCGCTCCGGACCGCCTCCTCCCGGCTGACCTGGTAGGAGAGGAAGGGAAGGTCCCCCACCACCAGGGCGCGGGCGGCTCCCCGGGCCACGGCCCGCGTGTGGTGGAGCATCTCCTCCAGCGTGACCGGCAGGGTGGTCTCGTAGCCCAGCGCCACCATGGCGAGGGAATCTCCCACCAGGATGATGTCTACCCCCGCGGCATCGAGCAGCCGGGCCGTGGGGGTGTCGTAGGCGGTGAGCATCACCACCTTCTTCCCGCGTCCCTTCATCGCGCGCACCGTCGTGGCCGTGATCCGTTCCTGGCGCATGGAGCCCTCCAAAAGCAAGGAGGCCTCCCGGACGTCTCCGGGAGGCCTCGCCGCGCCGCGAAGCGCCCGCCGCCCTGCGCCCCGCCCGCGGTTGCCGGACTGCGGGCGCCCGTCGGCGTCCCGCGTCCCCGCGGGGGGAGAGGCAGCGGAAGGCTGTGCCCGTCTCGGTCCGGTCAGGATCCAAGCGGGACGTAGTACTGCGTCCCCGCCTTCATCTCCTCGAGCTGTCGGATGAGGTCGTCCAGGTCCTCCTTCCGCTTCACGAAGTCAATCTCGCTGGTGTTCACCACCAGCAGCGGGGTCTCGGTGTAGTGGAAGAAAAAATGGTTGTAGGCGGCGACCACGTCCTCCAGGTACAGCCGCTCCAGGTGCGCCTCGTAGGGCTTGCCCCGCTGCCCGATCCGCCGGAGCAGCGTCTCCACGTCGGCCTGGAGGTAAATGACCAGGTCCGGCTTGGGGACCCGGACCTCCAGGAGCGGGGCCAGCTTCTCGTAGAGGGCCAGCTCGTTGTCGTCCAGCGTAACGTACGCGAAAATCCGGTCCTTGGCAAATAGATAATCGCTGATGAGGCGCTGGCGGAAGAGGTGGGTCTGCAGGAGCTCCTGCTGCTGCCGGTACCGGTTCAGGAGGAAGTACAGTTGCGTCTGGAACGCGTACCGGCGCATGTCGCCGTAGAACTCCTTCAGGAACGGGTTCTCTTCGGCCGCCTCCAGGAGGCTCCGGGCCCCGAGCCGCCCCGCCAGCAACTCCGCGAGGCTCGTCTTCCCGACCCCGATGGGCCCCTCCACGGCGATGTAGTGATGGATGAGCGGGCTCACGGGCGCACCTGTGCGGCTGCCAGTCCGGTCTTCACCTCCGCCCGGGGGAGCGCGAGGCGCACGGCGGGGCCGGCGGGCAGCGCGGCCAGCAGCTCCCGGACGGTCCGGCCCAGGACCGGATGCCGGAGGTCCCGCGCGATCTCGCAGAGGGGTTCGAGGACGAAGCGGCGCTCCGCCAGGCGCGGATGGGGGAGGGTCAGGGACGGCTTCTGGATCACGAGGTCGCCCAGCAGGAGGAAGTCCAGGTCCAGGGTCCGGGGCATCCCCGGCAGCCGGTGCCGCGGACGCCCGCAGGCGAACTCGATCTCCCGGAGCCGGTCGTGGAACTCCTCCGGCCCCAGGGGCGTGGAGACGGCCGCGACCGCGTTCAGGTACCAGTCGGGACTCGTGATTCCGACCGGTTCCGTCTCAAACACCGAGGAGACGTCGGCCAGGCGGACATCCCTTCCCCGCGCGAGCTCGGCCAAGCCGCGCGTGAGCCACCGGAGCCGGTTGCCGACGTTCGAGCCTAGCCCGACGTAGGCGATGGCCACGGGGCCCTCCGCCGGATCTCCACCCCCACCGCCGTCAGGGTCCCGTCGAAGGGCGGGGAGGTCTTCCGGACCCGGACCAGAACCTCCTGCACGGGGAAGCGCTTGAGCAGGGCCGCGGCGATCCGCTCGGCCAGCGTCTCCACCAGGTTGCACCGGGGGCCCTTCCCCACGTCCAGGACCTCCCGGCAGATCTCCTCGTAGTTGACCGTTTCGGCCACCCGATCGGAGGCGGCGGCCCGGGCGAGGTCCAGGGTGAGCTCCACGTCCACCCGGAACTTCTGCCCCAGGCGCTGCTCCTCGGGACGGACGCCGTGGTAGCCGAAGAAGGTGAGCCCCTCGATCAAGACCCGGTCGGTGTCCATGAGTCCTCGTCCCCGGTCTCTCAGCGGCCGGGGCGCAGCGAAAGCCCCTCGATGCGCCGAACCGCCTCCCGGATCCGGTCCACGCCGACGGTGAGCGCGGCCCGGATGTAGCCCTCGCCGTGCTCCCCGAAGCCGTTGCCCGGGGTCGTGACGATCCCCCCCTCCTGGAGGAGGCGCCGGGTGAAGTCGGCCGACGTCGTCCCCTTGGGGACTGCAAACCAGACGTAGAAGGATGCCTTGGGACGCTCGACCTCGAGCCCCGCCCTGAGCAGCCCGTCCACCAGGACGTCGCGGCGCTCCTGGTAGACCTTGCACTGGTGGGCCACGCAGTCCTGCGGCCCGGTGAGGGCCTCGATCCCGGCCTCCTGGATCGCCTGGAAGACCCCGGAGTCCAGGTTGGTCTTGATCTTCCCGAGCCCGGCCAGGATCTCGGCGTTCCCGACGGCGAACCCGATCCGCCACCCCGTCATGTTGTAGGTCTTGGAGAGAGAGTGGTACTCGATGGCCACCTCCTGTGCCCCCTCCACGTTCAGGATGCTCGGGGCCCGGTAGCCGTCGAAAGCGATCTCGGAGTAGGCGGCGTCGTGGCAGAGGACGAGGTCGTGCTCGCGGGAGAAGGCGACCGCCTCCCGGAAGTACTCCAGGGAGGCCGTGGCGCCGGTCGGGTTGTGGGGGTAGTTCAGGAACAGGACCTTCGCCCGCCCGAGCGTCTCGCGGGGAACGGCCCGGAGGTCCGCCAGGTAGCCCGTTTCCCGGCGCAGGGGCAGGGCCACCGGGGTCCCGCCGGCGAAGACGGTCCCGGCCTGGAAGACCGGGTAGCCGGGGCTGGGGACCAGGACCACGTCTCCCGGGTTCACGAAGGCCAGCGGGAGGTGGCCGATCCCCTCCTTGCTCCCGATCAGGGTGAGGACCTCGGTGGCGGGGTCGAGGCGGACGCCGAACCGCCGCGCATACCAGGC
>JACPAU010000121.1 GCA_016180705.1 Candidatus Methylomirabilota bacterium | reverse complement strand
CATCCGTCCGTTCGCCGGGTTCTGGGCGGGTCTCGACATCCGGGACCGGGTGGACCTGGGCCTCCTGGCGGAGGCGGATGCCGATCGGGAGCGGCACGGGCGCGAGGCCCTGAAGGACGCGCTGGTGCATTTCTTCCGGCGCACGGGGCGGCTGGGAGGGGAGCAGGCGGGCACGGCCGACATCCTGAGGGTCTGCCTGGCATCCCTGGCGGCCAGCGAGGCCCGGCTCGTCGTGGTCAACCTGGAGGACCTGTGGCTGGAGACGGACGCGCAGAACACCCCCGGAACGCGGGAGGAACGTCCCAACTGGCGGCGGAAGGCGCGCTACCCCTTTGAGGCGTTCCGCGAGATGCCCCAGGTCCTCGAGACCCTGCGGGAGGTGAACCGGTGGCGGAGCGAGAGCGCGACCGCGTGAGGACACGCGAGCAACGGGGGCAGGCGGCCGGCCGCGCCCGGGCCGGGGCGGCAGCGGTGCGGCACGACGTCAGCCTCCTCACGGACGACGACCTCTTCCTGTTCAACGAGGGGAGCCACTACCGGCTCTACGAGAAGCTGGGGGCCCATCCCCTGACGGTACAGGGGGAGGAGGGGACCTTCTTCGCCGTCTGGGCCCCCGACGCCGAGCGGATCTTCGTCATGGGCGACTTCAACAATTGGGACACGGGGAGCCACCCGCTGCGCGCGCGGGCCCAGTCGGGCATCTGGGAGGGCTTCGTGCCGGGGGTGGCCCGGGGGACGGCCTACAAGTACCACCTCCAGTCCCGCTACCAGGGCTACCGGGTGGACAAGGCGGACCCGTTCGCCTTCTGCGCCGAGGTCCCTCCCCGGACCGCGTCGGTCGTCTGGGACCTGGCGTACCCCTGGGGCGACGGGGAGTGGATGCGGTCGCGCGCGGGCCGCAACGCGGTGAGTGGGCCCGTCGCCATCTACGAGATGCACCTGGGCTCCTGGATGCGGGCGCCCGGGGAGGGGAACCGCCCCCTCACCTACCGGGAGCTGGCCCCGCTCCTCGCCGACTACGTGGAGCGGATGGGCTTCACCCACGTCGAGTTCCTCCCGGTGATGGAGCACCCCTTCTACGGCTCCTGGGGCTACCAGGTCACCGGGTTCTTCGCCCCCACGAGTCGCTACGGGACTCCCCAGGACTTCATGTACCTGGTGGACACCCTGCACCAGCGTGGCATCGGGGTGATCCTCGACTGGGTGCCGTCGCACTTCCCCACGGACGAGCACGGGCTCGCCTACTTCGACGGGACCCACCTCTACGAGCACGGAGATTCCCGGCAGGGCTTCCACCCCGACTGGAAGACCTACGTCTTCAACTACGGGCGCAACGAGGTGCGCAGTTTCCTGATGAGCAGCGCGCTCTTCTGGCTGAGCACTTACCACGCCGACGGGCTCCGGGTGGACGCGGTCGCCTCGATGCTCTACCTGGACTACTCCCGGAAGGAGGGGGAGTGGGTGCCGAACCAGTACGGCGGGCGGGAGAACCTGGAGGCCGTCGCGTTCCTGCGCCGCTTCAACGAGGACGTGTACCGGGCCCATCCCGACGTCGTGACGGTCGCCGAGGAGTCCACGGCCTGGCCCATGGTCTCCCGTCCGACCTACGTGGGCGGGCTGGGTTTCGGGATGAAGTGGGACATGGGCTGGATGCACGACACGCTCGTGTACATGGCCAAAGACCCCGTCCACCGGAAGCACCACCACAACCTCCTCACCTTCCGGATGCTCTACGCCTACACGGAGAACTTCGTCCTGCCCCTCTCCCATGACGAGGTGGTCCACGGCAAGGGGTCGCTCCTCGGCAAGATGTCGGGGGACGACTGGCAGAAGTTCGCCAACCTGCGGCTCCTCCTGGGGTACATGTACGGCCAGCCGGCGAAGAAGCTCCTCTTCATGGGGGGGGAGTTCGGGCAGTGGCGGGAGTGGAACCACGACGAGAGCCTCGACTGGCACCTCACGCAGTACGCGCCGCACGCCGGGCTGCAGGAGTGGGTCAGCCACCTGAACGCGCTCTACCGGAACGAGCCCGCCCTGTACGAGTGGGACTGCGAGGTCCCCGGCTTCGAGTGGGTTGACGCCAACGACTCGGACCAGAGCGTGCTCACCTTCCTCCGGCGGGGGCGCTCGACGGGGACCCTCCTGCTCGTGGCGGCCAACTTCACCCCCGTGCCCCGGCCGAACTACCGGGTGGGCGTCCCGCGGGGGGGCTTCTGGCGGGAGGTGCTGAACAGCGACGCCCTGGAGTACGGGGGGAGCGGCTGGGGCAACCTGGGCGGCGTCCAGAGCGTGCCGGTTCCGTGCCACGGGCGGGCGTACTCTCTCACCCTCACCCTTCCGCCGCTCGCGGCGGTGTTCTTCCGGAGCGAGGGGGAGCGGTGACCCGCGGAGGCCTCGGCGCCACGTACCTCGGGGAGGGCCGGTGCCGGTTTACCGTGTGGGCGCCGCTGGCCGAGAAGGTCGAGGTGCGCCTCCTCGCCCCGCGCGCCCGGGTGGCGCCCCTCGACCAGGGGGAGGGGGGGTACCACCACGTCGTCCTCGAGGGCGTGGAGCCGGGGAGCCTCTATCTCTTCCGCCTCGACGGGGGCAGGGAGCGTCCCGACCCGGCGTCCCGGTCCCAGCCGGAGGGCGTCCTCGGGCCCTCCGAGGTGACGGACCCGCAGTTTCCCTGGCAGGATGCGGCGTGGGTCGGGCCGCGCCTCCGGGACTACGTCCTGTACGAGGCGCACGTCGGCACCTTCACCCGCGAAGGCACCTTCGACGCGATCCTCCCCCACCTGTCCGACCTCAAGGACCTGGGCGTCACCGCGCTCGAGCTGATGCCGGTCGCCCAGTTCCCGGGGAGCCGGAACTGGGGCTACGACGGGGTCTTCCCCTTCGCCGTGCAGGACTCCTACGGTGGGCCCGCGGGGCTCAAGCGCCTCGTGGACGCCTGCCACCGCGAGGGCCTCGCCGTCGTCCTGGACGTGGTGTACAACCACCTGGGCCCGGAGGGGAACACCGTGGGGGAGTTCGGGCCCTACTTCTCCGAGCGGTACCGCAGCCCCTGGGGAGCGGCGATCAACTTCGACGGGCCGGGGAGCGACGAGGTGCGCCGTTTCTTCATCGAGAATGCCCTCGCCTGGGTGACCGACTACCACGTGGACGCCCTGCGCCTGGACGCGCTCCACGCGATCCTGGACCTGTCGGCCCGGCCCTTCCTGGCGGAGCTGGCCGCCGCGGTGCGGGAGCGGGCCGCGCGCCTGAACCGCCGGGTCTACCTCATCGCCGAGAGCGACCTGAACGACCCGAAGCTCGTCCAGTCTCCCGAGGCGGGCGGGTACGGCCTCGACGCCCAGTGGAACGACGACTTCCACCACGCCCTGCACGCGCTCCTGACGGGGGAACGGACAGGGTACTATGAGGACTTCGGGACGGTGGCGGACCTCAGCCGCGCCTTCACGGACGCCTACGTCTACGCGGGGCAGTACTCCACCTACCGGCGGCGGCGGCACGGGGCCTCCTCCCGGGCCCTGCCGGCACAGCGGTTCGTAGTCTTCGCGCAGAACCACGACCAGGTAGGGAATCGGATGCGGGGCGAGCGCCTGAGCGCGCTCGTCCCCTTCGAGGCGCTCAAGCTCGCGGCGGCCGTCGTCCTCCTCTCCCCGTACCTGCCGCTCCTGTTCATGGGGGAGGAGTACGGGGAGACCGCCCCGTTCCCGTACTTCATCAGCCATTCGGACCCGGCCCTGATCGAGGCGGTGCGGCGCGGTCGCCGAGAAGAGTTCGCCGCCTTCCGCTGGCAGGGGGAACCGCTCGACCCCCAGGACGAGGCGACCTTCCTCGGCGCGAAGCTGGATCACCGGCTGCGGGAGCAGGGGACCCATCGGGTCCTGCGCGAGTACTACCGGGAGCTCCTCCGCCTGCGGAGGGAGGTCCCGGCCCTGGCCCGGCTGTAGAAGGAGGACCTCGAGGCGCGCGCCTTCGAGGAGGAGCGGGCCCTGTTCGTCCGGCGCGGCGAGGAGGGGGAGGCGGCAGCCGCGCTGTTCCACTTCGGCGAGGCCCCCGCGACGTTACCGCTGGCCCTCCCGGCGGGCCGGTGGGCGAAGCGACTGGACTCGGCGGAGGAGCGCTGGCAGGGAAGAGGGAGCGTGCTGCCTGACCGCCTCACCTCGCACGGGGAGGTGCGCCTCACCCTTGGTCCGAAGGCCGTGGTCCTGTATACGCAGGAAGAAGGGTAGGAGCGGGACATGAAGGTCTGGCCCGGACACCCCTATCCGCTGGGGGCGACCTGGGACGGGGCGGGGGTTAACTTCTCGCTTTTCAGCGAGAACGCCACCGGCGTCGAACTGTGCCTCTTCGACGGCCTGGATGGGAACCAGGAGGTCGCCCGGATCCGGATGACCGAGCAGACCGACCAGGTCTGGCACGCCTATCTCCCGGAGGCGAGGCCCGGGCAATTGTACGGCTTCCGGGTGCACGGGCCCTACGCGCCGCAGGAGGGCCACCGCTTCAACCCGGCCAAACTCCTGTTGGACCCGTATGCCAAGGCCATCGCCGGGAGGATCCGGTGGGGCGACTCCATCTTCGGCTACACCGTCGGGCACCCGGATGCCGACCTCTCGCGCGACGAGCGGGACAGCGCGAGCGGGCTGCCGAAGTGCGTGGTCGTGGATCCGGCCTTCTCCTGGGGGGTTGACACCCGGCCCCGCACCCCCTGGCACAGGACGCTCATCTACGAGTTGCACGTGAAGGGCTTCACCATGCGCCACCCGGAGGTGCCGGACGACCTGCGGGGGACCTACGGCGGGCTCGCCTGCCCGCCGGTCATCGAGTATCTCCTCGCGCTGGGGGTCACCGCCGTGGAACTCATGCCGGTCCACCAGTTCGTGGCGGACCGGCAGCTGGTGGAGCGGGGGCTCACCAACTACTGGGGGTATAACTCGGTCGGCTTCTTTGCGCCCGACGCGCGGTACGCCAGCGGCGGGGTCCTGGGGCAGCAGGTGGCCGAGTGCAAGACCATGATCAAGACCCTCCACCGGGAGGGGATCGAGGTCATCCTCGACGTCGTGTACAACCACACGGGCGAGGGGAGCCACCTGGGACCCACCCTCTGCTTCCGGGGGATCGACAATGCCGCCTACTACCGCCTGGTCCCCGACGACCGCCGCTACTACATGGACTACACCGGCTGCGGGAACACACTGGACCTGACCCACCCGCGGACCCTCCAGCTGATCATGGACAGCCTGCGCTACTGGGTGCTGGAGATGCACGTGGACGGGTTCCGCTTCGACCTGGCCTCGGCGCTCGCCCGGGAGCTCCACGACGTGGACCGGCTGGGAGCCTTCTTCGACATCATCCACCAGGACCCGGTGATCTCCCAGGTGAAGCTGATCGCCGAGCCCTGGGACCTGGGGGAGGGGGGCTACCAGGTGGGGAACTTCCCCGTGCTCTGGGCCGAGTGGAACGGGGAGTACCGGGACACGGTCCGCCGCTTCTGGCGGGGGGATGAGGGGCAGCTCTCGACGCTGGCCTACCGCCTCACCGGGAGCAGCGACCTGTACGGGCAGAGCGGGCGCCGGCCGCACGCGAGCATCAACTTCGTGACGGCGCACGACGGGTTCACGCTGCGCGACCTGGTCTCCTACGACGCCAAGCACAACGAGGCCAACGGGGAGGAGAACCGGGACGGCCACAACGAGAACCTGAGCTGGAACTGCGGGGTGGAGGGCCCCACCGATGACCCGGCGGTCCTCGCCCTGCGGGCCCGCCAGCAGCGGAACTTCCTGGCCACGCTCATCCTGTCGCAGGGGGTGCCGATGCTGCTGGCCGGGGACGAGATCGGGCGCACCCAGCAGGGGAACAACAACGCCTACTGCCAGGACAACGAGATCTCCTGGGTGGACTGGCAGCTGGATCGGCCGCGGCGCGACCTGCTGGAGTTCACGCGCCAGCTCATCCGGCTCTTCCACCGGCACCCGGTCCTGCGGCGCCGGCAGTTCTTCCAGGGGCGGCAGATCCGCGGCTCCGAGGTCAAGGACCTCTCCTGGATCCGCCCCGACGGGAAGGAGATGACCGAGGAGGACTGGAACAACCCCTCGGCCCGCTGCCTGGGACTGCGGCTGGCCGGGGACGCGATCGGGGAGGTGGACGAGCGGGGGAACCGGGTGACGGATGACACCCTGCTCGTCCTCGTGAACGCGCACCACGAGCCGGTCTCCTTCGTCCTGCCGGCCCACCGCCGGGGTGTCCGCTGGGAACTGGTGCTGGAGACCCGAGGGGGGACGGGGCGGCGGCGGCAGCGCCTCTTCCGGGGGGGCCAGCCGTACGACCTGGAGGCCCGGTCGCTGGCGCTGCTCCGGCTGGGCGCCCGCGAGGGCGGGCCGGCGCGGGAGGACCGGACGGTTCCCGCCTGAGACGGGGCCGACCCTCGGGAGCCTCCTGGCCCGCCGCGTTCCTGCGGGGTCGGGACTGCCTGATGCATGGGCCGAGGGTCCCCGTCGCCACGTACCGGCTCCAGTTCCACCGGGGGTTCCGGTTCGGAGACGCGCGCGCGCTCGTCCCCTACCTCGACGCCCTCGGCGTGAGCGACCTCTACGCGTCCCCCCTCCTCGCCGCGCGGCGCGGCAGCACGCACGGCTACGACGTCGCCGACCCCACGCGCCTGAACCCCGAACTCGGGACCGAGGAGGACTTCGCGTCGCTCACCGGTGCCCTCCGGGCCCGCGGCATGGGGCTCCTCCTGGATCTCGTCCCGAACCACATGGCCGCCAGCGAGGAGAACCCCTGGTGGCGGGATGTCCTGGCGCACGGTCCCGCTTCGCCTTTCGCGTCCTACTTCGACATCGAGTGGGATCCCCCCGACGGCAGCCTGGAGAAGGCGGTCCTCCTCCCCATCCTCGGGGGGTCGTACGAGACCGTGTTGGAGAACGGGGAGCTCACGGTGTGCCTGGAGGAGCAGGGGTTCTGCCTCCGGTACCACGACCGCAGGCTCCCGCTGGCGCCGCGCTCGTGGGGCCGCATCCTGGCCCACCGGCTGGAGGACCTGGAGGCCGCCCTCGGGGCGCTGCACCCGGCCGCGCGGGGAGTTCGGGACCTCCTCGCCGCCCTCGAGCGCCTTCCGGCCGCGGGCAGCCCGGGCGCCGGGGCGGAGCGGGGCGGGGAGTGGGGGCGGCCCGCGCTCGCCCGGAGGCTCTGGAATCTGTACCGGGGTCACGCGGAGATCCGGGCGTTCCTCGACGAGACCCTGGGGATCCTCGGCGGCAAGCGGGGGGATCGGGAGGGCCTCGCCCTGCTGGACCGCCTGCTCCGCGAGCAGGCCTACCGGCTCTGCTTCTGGCAGGA
>JACPAU010000029.1 GCA_016180705.1 Candidatus Methylomirabilota bacterium | reverse complement strand
CCGGCGGCCTCGGGCAGCCGGTCGATCTTGTTGTGGACGGCCAGGACGGGCTTCCCTGCCGCCCCCAGCTCCCCGAGGACGCGCTCGACGGCCGCCCGCTGCTCGGCGGCCTGCGGGTGGCTGGCGTCGATGACGTGCGCGAGGGCGTCTGCCTCCCGCACCTCCTCCAGGGTCGCCTTGAAGGCCTGGACGAGCTGCGGCGGGAGCTTCCGGATGAACCCGACCGTGTCCGAGAGGAGTGCGGCCCGCCCGGAGGGGAGCTGGATCCGACGCAGGGTGGGGTCGAGCGTGGCGAAGAGCGCGTCGGCCACGTACGCGCGCGCGTGGGTCAGGGCGTTGAGCAGGGAAGTCTTGCCCGCGTTCGTGTAGCCGACCAGGGCCACCGTCGGGATGGGCAGCTTCCGGCGCGGGCGCCGGAGCAGTGCCCGGTGGCGGCGGACCTTCCCGAGGTCCCGGCGGATGCGGGCCATCCGCACGCGGATCCGGCGCCGGTCCGACTCGAGCTGCGTCTCCCCCGGGCCGCGCGTCCCGATCCCGCCCCCCAGCCGCTCCAGGTGGGTCCATTGGCGGGTCAGGCGGGGGAGGAGGTCTCCCGCGTCATCGCCCGCTGGGCGAAGATGTCCAGGATGAGCCCGGCCCGGTCCACGACCTTGCACCCGAGCGCCCGCTCCAGGTTCCGCTGCTGGCTGCCGCTCAGATCCTCGTCCACGATGACGAGGTCCACCCCCTCCCGGCAGAGGCTGCGCAGCTCCTCCACCTTGCCCGGGCCGATGAGGGTCCGGGGGTCGGGGGCCGGCCGCTCCTGGAGGATCGCATTGCGGGGAAAGGCGCCGGCCGATTCGGTGAGACGCGCCAGCTCCTCCAGGGAGTCCTCCACGGCCCACCGGGGCGTCCGCCCGGTCCGGAGCCCCACCAGCACCGCCACCTCTCGCCGCCGCTCTCCCCCCGCGGGCACGATCCGCACGCCCGATCCCTCCCTACACCAAGTCGCGGCGGGCCCGGCGGGCCCGGTCGCACTCGGCCCAGAGGCTTGCCCCGTCGCCCGCCGCTAGGGCCGCCTCCATTCGTGCCAGGGCTGCACGGAAGCGGCGGAGAGCCTCGAGGAGCGCCGCCCGGTTCGCCAGGAAGATGTCGCGCCACATGGTCGGGTCGGAGGCCGCCACCCGGGTGAAATCCCGCAGCCCCCCGGCGCTGTAAGGCAGGACGTCCCGCCCCTCGGCTTTCAGATCCAGCATCGCGTTCATGAGCGCGTAGGCGACCGCGTGGGGGAGGTAGCTCACGGCGGCAAAGACCGCCTCGTGCGTCTCCGGGTCCATCGTCTCCACCACCGCCCCGACCTCCTCCCACAGGCGGCGGATCCGCCCGAGGGCCTGCCGGTCCGTGCGCGCCGTCGGGGTCAGGATGCAGCGGGCCCCCTCGAAGAGGGAGGCGGAGGCGGCGGCCGGCCCCGAGCGCTCCCGCCCGGCGATGGGATGGCCCGGGACGTACCGGCCCGCCGGGAGGAGGGCCTCAAGGCGGCCGACGAGGCTCCCCTTCACGCTTCCGACGTCGGTGACGAGCGCGTCGGGCGCGAGCGCGGGGGCGATGGTCGCCGCGACCGCCTCCAGCGCGCCGACCGGGACGGCCAGCACCACGAGGTCGGCCCCGGCCGCGGCGGCGGCGGCTTCGGGGGCCGCCTCGTCCACCAGCCCCAGGGACAGCGCCTCCTGCAGGGCGCTCCCGTCCGCGTCCCAGCCGATGAGCCGCTCCGTGAGGCCCCGCTTGCGACAGGCGGCGGCCAGGCTCCCGCCGATCAGGCCCACCCCCGCCACCGCCACCCGGTGGAAGAGCGTTGGTACCGGTTTGCCCCGCCGCTCCCGCCTCATCCCGCCCCCTACACCCGCCGCCCCACGGCCTGAGCCACCGCCGCGACATCCGCCATCAGGCGCTCGAACCGCTTCGGCACCAGCGCCTGGGGCCCGTCGGAGAGGGCCTCCGCCGGGTGCGGGTGGACCTCCACCATGATCCCATCGGCCCCGGCCGCCACCGCCGCGAGCGCCATGGGCGGCACCAGGTCCCACTTCCCGGTTCCGTGGCTCGGGTCCACGAGGACCGGCAGGTGCGTGAGGGACTTGAGCGCGGGGACCGCGCTCAGGTCCAGGGTGTTCCGGGTGAAGTCTTCGAAGGTCCGGATCCCCCGCTCGCACAGGATCACGTTGTAGTTCCCCTCGGAGAGGATGTACTCCGCCGACATGAGCAGTTCCTTGATGCTGCTGCTCATCCCCCGCTTCAGGAGGACGGGCTTCCGGTGCATCCCGACCTCCTTCAGGAGGCGGAAGTTCTGCATGTTCCGCGCCCCGATCTGGATCATGTCGGCGTATTTCAGGACGAGCGGCGCATCCCGGGGGTCCATGAGCTCGGTGACGACGGGCAGCCCCGTCGCCTCGCGGGCCTCGGCGAGGTACCGGAGCGCCTCCTCCCCGAGCCCCTGGAAGGTGTAAGGGGAGGTCCGGGGCTTGAAGGCCCCGCCCCGGAGCAGGTGCGCGCCGGCCGCCCGGACCGCGCGGGCCATCTCCAGGAGCATTTCCCGCCCCTCCACGGAGCAGGGCCCGGCGATGACGGCGAGGCGCTGCCCACCCACCTCGACCCCGTTGACCCTGATCACGCTGTTCTCCGGCCTGAACTCCCGGCTCGCCAGCTTGAAGGGCTTCAGGATCGGGAGGACCTTCTCGACGCCGGGCAGCGCCTCCAGCGCGACCTCCCGGAGGATCCGCTCGTCCCCGATGGCGCCGATGATGGTCCGCTCGACCCCGCGCGAGACGTGCGGGGTGAGCCCGTGGGCGGTGATCTTCTGGGCGACCTGGGCGATTTCCTGCTCGGTCGCGCCGCTCCGCATGACGATGACCATACCGCTCCTTCCTCAGGCCGCGAACGCCGCGCGCAGCGCTTCCAGGGCCCGGGCGTTCTCCGGGGGCGTCCCGACGGTGATCCGCAGATGGGTGGGCAGCCCGTAGGCCCCCATCGGCCGGACAATGACCCCGCGCTTGAGCAGCGCGTCGGCCACGGCCGCGCCGTCCCGCCGGACGTCCACCAGCAGGAAGTTGGCCGCGCTCGGCACTGCAGGCACCCCGAGCGCCGCGAGGCCGGCGGCAAGCGCCAACCGGCCCTCGGCGGTGGCGGCGAGCGTGCGCGAGACGTGCGCGTCGTCCTCCAGGGCGGCGGCCGCCGCCGCCTGGGCGACCGCGTTCACGTTGAACGGCGCCCGCAGCCGGTCCAGCAGGTCAATGAGCTCGGGCGGGCCGACCCCGTAGCCGACGCGGAGCCCGGCCAACCCGTAGATCTTGGAGAAGGTGCGCAGGACGAAGCAGCGCCGGCCCTCCCGAACCCAATCGAGGCTCGGCGGGCGCTCCCCCTCCGGGAGGAACTCCCAGTACGCCTCGTCCAGGACCAGGAGAAGCTCCGGGGGGAGGCGCCGGACGAAGGCCTCGAGCGCCGCCGGTTGTACAGCCGTCCCCGTCGGGTTGTTGGGGTTGCCCACGAAGATGAGCTTCGTCCGGGCCGTCACCGCCGCCGCCATCGCCTCAAGATCGTGGACGTGCGCGCGGCAGGGGACCTCGACGGGGACGGCCCCGAGGGCCTGGCAGGCCATCCGATAAATGATAAAGGCGGGACGCGCCATCACCGCCTCGTCCCCCGGCTGCAGGAAGATCCGCGCCGCCAGGTCGAGGAGCTCGTTGGAGCCGTTGCCGAGAGCGATCTGCGCCGGGGGCACCCCGAGCCGCGCGGCCAGGCGGGCCTTGAGGGCACTCCCGCCCCCGTCCGGGTAGCGATGGACCCCGGCCGCGGCCTCCCGGATCGCCTTGACGGCGAGCGGGGAGGGGCCCAGGGGGTTCTCGTTGCTGGCGAGCTTCGCCGGACCGGTCAGGCCGAGCTCGCGCTCGACCTCCTCGATCGGCTTCCCGGGACTGTACGGGCGGAGGCTCAGGAGGTGCGGGGAGGCCAGGGCGCTCAAGGGCCGGACCATCGTTTCTCCTAGAGGGACGGGGCGCGCCGCTTCTCGCTGGGGTAGGAGCCGAGCACCTTGAGGAAGAGGCACTGCTCCGCGAGCCGGGCCAGCGCCTCTCGGACCGGCTCGTCGTCGCCGTGCCCCTCGAAGTCCACGTAGAAGAGGTACTCCCAGACCTTCGTCTTGGAGGAGCATCCGGTACAGCGCCCCGATCCGGTCCTTGATCGAGAAGAGGATCGAGGTCTTGTCGTGCCCCGTGCGGGGGGCGGGCTTCCGGCCCACGATGAGGAACCGGGTGAAGTTGTTCACCGCGTCCTCGATCCGCGCCGACACGATTGTGAGCCCGTAGAGGCGCGCGGCCAGCTCGGAGGCGATCGCGGCGGCGGCGGGCTCCCGGCTGGCGATTTCGGCGGCGGCGGCCGTGGAGGCCACCTCGAGCACCGGGACGTGCGGGACGTTCGCCTCCAGCCAGCGCCGTGACTGGGCGATCGCGTGGGGGTGCGAGTAGATCTTCTCGATCGCGCCCTTCTCGCCGCTCTTGGAGAGCAGATGGTGCGAGACCTCGAGGAGGATCTCCCCGCAGATCTTCAAATCGGAGTCCACGAACATGTCCAGGGTGTGGCTCACCACCCCCTCGGTCGAGTTCTCGATGGGCACGACCCCGTACTCGACCTTGCCCTTCTCCACCTCCAGGAACACGTCCCGGATGCTCCGGACCGGCAGGAACTCGGCCCCATCGCCGAACCGCTTCAGGCAGGCCAGGTGGGTGAAGGTCGCCCGGGGGCCCAGGTAGGCGACCCCGAGGGGGTGCTCAAGGGAGCGGCAGGCCGAGATGATCTCCCGGTACACGGAGCGGACGGCCGTCTCCGGGAAGGGGCCCGGGTTCTGCTGGGTCAGCCGCTCCAGGATCTCTTCCTCCCGCTGGGGCGCGTGGAAGTCGAGCCCCTCCCGGAGCTTCAGCTGCCCGATCTCCTGGACGACGGCGGCCCGCTCGCTCAGCAGTTTGAGGATCTGCTCGTCGATGGCGTCAATCCGCTTCCGGAGGTCCTCGAGGGTCATCGCCCCGCTCCGCCGCGTCCGCGGTCCCTGAGACGGCCGCACTATAGCCTAAGCCCCGGAGGCCTTCAAGGCCCTTGTCCCCCCGAGGCCGCGCAGCGCGGCCGCCTCCCGCGCACTCAAGGGACGCCACGCCCCGCGCGGCAGGCTGCCCAGCCGAAGCGGGCCGAAGGCCACGCGCCGCAGGCGGAGGACCGGGTGCCCCAGCGCCTCGCAGAGCCGGCGCACCTCGTGATGCTTTCCCTCCGCCACCACCACCTCGACCCACGCGTTCCGGTCCGTGCGCTTCAGGAGCCGGGCCTCGCGGGCTCGCAGCCGCTCGCCCCCGACCCGCACCCCCCGGCGCATCGCGGCCAGCGTCGCGTCCGAGGGGACGCCGCGGACCCGGGCGTGGTAAGTGCGGGGGACGGCGAACGCCGGGTGGAGCATCCGCTGCATGAGCGGGCCGTCGTTGGTCAGGAGGAGCAGTCCCTCCGAGGCGAAGTCGAGCCGTCCCACGGGAAAGAGGCGGGGGAGGCGGCGGGGCAGCAGGTCGGTCACGACCGGCCGGCCCTGGGGGTCCCGGAGGGAGGTGATCACGCCGGGCGGCTTGTGCAGGAGCACGTAGACGGACGGGGCGGGACGGGGCACGGCGCGCCGGTCCACCTCGATGGCGTCCGCGCTCGCCTCCGCGCGGGTCCCGAGGGTGCGGACCACCACCCCGTTGACGGCGACCCGCCCCTCCAGGATCAGGGCCTCGCAGGCGCGCCGGGAGCCGAAGCCGGCCCGGGCCAGGATCTTCTGGAGCCGCTCCCCCGGTTCCGTCACCCCCCCGCCTCCGGGGGGCCGGCGGAGGGCAGGGGAGCAGGGCCGGACGCGGCCGGGCGCGCCCCGGGACCCCGGGCGGCCTCCCCGGCACCCGGCTCCTCCACCGGATCGTACTCGACCGTCCGGCGGGGATGCGGCGAGGCCACCAGGGCCTCGATCTCCGCCAGGGTCGGCAGATCCGACAGATCCCGGAAGCCGAAGTACTCCAGGAAGCCCGCGCTGGTCCCGTAGAGCATCGGGCGGCCCGGGTCCCGCTTACGGCCCAGGATCCGGATCAGGCCCCGCTCGCCGAGGGTCTTGAGGACGCCGTCGATGTTCACCCCGCGCACCGCCTCCACCTCGGCCTTCGTGATGGGCTGGCGGTACGCGATGATGGCCAGCGTCTCGAGGGCGGGGCGGGAGAGACGGCTCGGCCGGACGATCGCGAGGCGTACCACCACCTCGGCGACCTCCGGGCGCGTGGCCAGGCGGAACCCTCCCGCCACCTCGTCCAGCATCAGCCCAGACTGCGGGGAGGCGTAACGGGCCCGGAGCTCTTCCAGCGCCGCCGCGAGCCCCTCCGGGGACAGCTCGGGCAGGAGCGCCGCGAGCCGCTCGCGCGGGAGCGGCTCCGGGCTCGCGAAGAGCAGGGCCTCGAGGGCTGCGAGGGGGTCCGGGCTCACGCGTCCTCCGCCGGGTAGATGAGGATTTCCTCGAAGGGGGCGGCCTGCCGCACCTTGAGCGCCCCCTGCCGGAGCAGCTCCAGGAGGGCCACGAAGGTGACGATGACCGTCCGCCGGTCGGCGTCGGGAGCGAAGAGCGCGAAGAACCGGAGCGGCCGCTCCTGCGCCAGCCGGTCCAGCAACTCCACCATCCGCTCCCGCACGCGGAAGGGGCGCGGGGTCACTTCCACGTCGGGGCGCCCCTCCGCCCGCTTCAGGACCTCCTGAAACGCGGCGAGCAGGTCGAACAGGCTGAGCTCGAGCGGCCCCCGCCCCGGAGGGACCTGCACCGCGGCGCCCCGGCCGAAGACCTCGCGCCGGCGCTCCTCGAGGCCCGCCAGATCCCCGGCCGCCGTCTTGAACCGCTGGTACTCCAGGAGCATGTCCACGAGGGGACGGCGCGGGTCCTCCTCCTCGGCGAGCGCCTCCTCTCCCGGCGCGGGCGGGAGGAGCATCTTCGACTTGATATAGATGAGCGTGGCCGCCATGACGAGGAACTCCCCCGCCACCTCCAGGTCGAGCTCCTGCATCGCCGTCAGGACCCGGAAGTACTCCTCCGTGATCGTGGCGATGGGGATGTCGGTGATCTCGATCTCGTGGACCCGGATGAGGTGGAGCAGGAGGTCCAGCGGCCCCTCGAACTGCTCCAGCTTCACCTGGTAGGCCATGCTCACTCCCCGGACAGCCAGGCCCTGAGGGCGGGCCAGAGCGAGAGCAGGAGCATCGCCGCCCCGAGCAGGACGGCGGCAACGGTCGCGGCGGGGTCGAGAGGCCGCACCGCGCTACCGCCGGCGGGCCGCGCGGGCGCGCGGCGCGCCGCGGCGCGCCGCCCCCCGCCGGCCGCCCCGCCCCGCCCGCCCCGGCGCGGCCCCGGTCGAGACGGGCAGCGGCTCCTCCTCCCGGGGGGGCTCCCCCAGCCCAAAGGTGTCGTGCAGGGTCCGGACCGCCAGCTCCGCGTACCGGGCCTCGATGACGCAGGAGACCTTGATCTCGGACGTGCTGATCATCAGGATGTTGATCTTCTCCCGCGCCAGGGCCTCGAACATCCGGGCGGCCACGCCCGAGTGGGTCCGCATCCCCACCCCCACGATCGACACCTTGGCGATCTGGTCGTTCCCCAGCACGGCCGCCCCGCCGATCTCCACCGCCACCCCCCGCACGATCTCCAGGGTCTTCCGGTAGTCGGGGCGCCCGACCGTGAAGGAGATGTCCGTCGTGCTCCCGTCCTGGCTCACGTTCTGCACGATCATGTCCACCACCACGTTGGCCTCGGCCACGGCCCCGAAGAGCTTGGCGGCAACCCCCGGACGGTCCGCCACCCCGGCCACGGTGATCTTGGCCTCGTTCACGTTGTAGGCGATGCCCGAAACCACCACCTTCTCCATGGCGGCGTCCTCCGCGACGACGAACGTCCCCCCGCCCTCCGAGAAGCTGGAGCGGACGTGGATGGGCACGTGGTAGTTCTTGGCGTACTCGACGGACCGCGTCTGGAGCACCCTGGCGCCCAGGCTGGCCAGCTCCAGCATCTCCTCGTAGGAGATCCGGCGAAGCTTGCGGGCGGTCGGGACCAGGTCCGGGTCCGCCGTGTAGACCCCCTCGACGTCCGTGTAGATCTCGCAGACCTGGGCCCCGAGGGCCGCCGCCATGGCCACGGCCGTGAGGTCCGAGCCCCCGCGCCCGAGCGTGGTGACCTCCTCCTCGGCGGTCACCCCCTGGAAGCCGGCCACGATGGCGACCTCCCCCGCCTCCAGGGCCTCCAGGACCCGGCGCGTGTCGATGCGCAGGATCCGCGCCTGGCTGTGCGTCTGGTCGGTCAGGATCCGGACCTGGTTCCCGGTAAAGGAGCGCGCCCTGCAGCCCAGCTCCTGGATGGCGAGCGAGAGCAGCCCGATGCTCACCTGCTCCCCGGTCGCGAGGATCACGTCCAGCTCCCGCTCGTTGGGCCGTTCGGCGACCTGGTGGGCGAGCGCGAGGAGGCGGTCCGTCTCACGGGCCATGGCGGAAACCACCACCACCACGTCGTGCCCCGCCTGGCGCGTCGCGGCCACCCGGCGGGCGACGTTCCGGATCCGCTCCACGTCCCCCACTCTGGTGCCGCCGTACTTTTGGACGATGAGCGCCACGCGCTCCCCCTAGCGCCGGCCCAACTGACGTCGCCTCACACCGTTCTCCGACCACCCTTCGGGTGGTGCCCGCGGCGGTCGGGAGCATACCAGGAGCATACGCCTCCGGCCGCCCTCCTGCCGCCGCCCGCTCGGGGTGAGCCGCGACGAGGCCCTGTCTGGGTATCGGGCGGAGGAGCGGCTCGCCCCGGGAAGAGGGCGGCGGCTCCGAGGGCGCTCGTGATGCCCGTCATCTGGCCCAGCACCCCAATCGTCGCCTGAGCGTTAGATACAATCCGTTGCAGCCGCTCTAGGCGGCCGGTGAGGCCCGCTGACCGATCTTCTGCTCTTCCCCCCGCCAGAGGCGGCGGATGTTCGCATGGTGCCGGGCGACGATGAACGCCGCCAGCGCGAGCGTGAGGGCGAGGAACGGGCCCCGGCCCTCCCGGACCGCGGTGAGCAGGGGGAGGCTTGCCGCGGCGGCGAGCGCCGCCAGCGAGGAGTAGCGGAAGCAGAGCGCGGTGAGCAGCCAGACGGCCAGCGCCGCGAGCCCCACCGCGGGCAGCGCGGCCAGGACTACCCCCAGCGCGGTGGCCACCCCTTTGCCGCCCCGGAACCGGAGGAAGACCGGGTAGCAGTGTCCGAGGAAGGCCGCCAGACCAGCCGCCGCCGCCCAGCCGTCGCCGAGCGCGAACGTCCGGGCGAGCAGGACCGGCGCCGCCCCCTTCAGGCCGTCCAGGAGGAGCGTGCCCGCGGCCTCCGCCTTCCCCACCGCACGCAGGACGTTGGTGGCCCCGATGTTCCCGCTCCCCAGCCGGCGGATGTCCACCCCACGCGCCCAGCCGATGAGGAGGCCGAAGGGCACCGCGCCCAGCAGGTAGCCCCCCAGGAGGAGCAGCAGGCCCGCCTCCACTCCCGCCCTCACCCGCCGAGGTCAACCCGCCGCCAGAACTTCCGGAAGTAGTCCACGCCGGAGAGGACGGCAATCGCCGTCGCCCCCCAGAGGATGACGGTCCCGGCCTGGAGCGGCCAGCCGCGGAGCGCCCCGCCCCGCAGGCTCAGGATGAGGAGGGTCACCGCGACGACCTCGGCGCCCATCTTCGCCTTCCCCCAGTCGCTGGCCGCGATGACGATGCCCTGGGCCGCGGCGATTCCCCGCAGGCCGGTCACGGCGATGTCCCGCCCCACGAGGAGCACCACGATCCATGCCTGGACCCTGTCTACCTCGACCAGCGAGATCAGGGCCGCGGCGATCAGGAGTTTGTCCGCGATGGGATCGAGGAGGGTGCCGAGGGTCGTGACCTGCCGGCGGCGGCGGGCCAGGTGCCCATCCAGCCAGTCCGTGAAAACCGCCAGCAGGAAGATCGCCACGGCCACGGCGGGATACCGGGGGGTGGCGATCAAGAGCACCACGAGGAAGGGGACGAGGAAGATCCGGACGACTGTCAGGGTGGTCGGGAGGTTCACCGTCCCTCACCGGCGGTCCCCGGGACTCGCCGCGGGCGCCGGGGCCACGCCCAGGTCCCGGGCCACGCCGTGGACCACCTCCGCGTCGATCCGGTCCCGCTTGAGGAGGAAGCCCTCCAGGAGGGCGTTGTCGCAGAGCGTGTTGATGAGCCGGGGGATCCCCCGGGCGTGGCGGTGCACCGCCTCCAGCGCCTCCGGGGCGAAGAGCTCCCGGCTGGCCCCCGCCACCCGCAGCCGGTGCTGGATGTAGGCGCGGGTCGTCTCGGGGGTGAAGGACTTCATCCGGCATTTGAGCGCGACCCGCTGCGCGAGCGGCGGGTCGACGGCGAGGTGCTCCTCCAGCTCGGGAAGGCCGAAGAAGACGAAGGTGATGAGCTTGCCCTCCGGGAGCTCCAGATTCAGCAGCCCCCGGAACTCCTCCATCACCTCCCGCCGCTGAAGCATGTTCGCCTCGTCGATGAGCACGACGGCCTTTTTTCCCTGCCCCTGCAGTTCGGCCAGCCGCTGGTACAGGAGGGTCAAGAGGGTCACCTTATCCGCGGCCTCCGGCACGTCCTCCACGCCGAGCTGCAGGGCGATCTTGCGGAGGAGCCACTCGGGGGTGATGGCCGAGTGGATGATGACCAGCAGGGCGGACTCGATTTTCGTCTCGTCCAGGGCGTCGAGCATCCGGCGGGCCAGCATGGTCTTGCCGGTCCCCAGGTCCCCAACCACCACCGCCAGTCCCTTCATGGTATTGACGGCGTGCATGAGGCGGGTGAGGACCTCCGCGTGCTGGCTCCCGTCGAAGTAGAAGCGGGGGTCGGGGGTGTTGGCGAAGGGCTGCTCCTTTAACTTGTAAAACTGCTCATAGCTCATGCGCGATCCGCCCCGGCACTGACCATGCGGCGCCTCGTCGCTTTAGATGAAGGAGATCTTCTTCTTGCCCTTCCCGGGCGGTGGAGGCGCCTCGGGGGGAGGGGTCTCGCGGGTGGGCGGGGGTGCCTCGGGGCTCCGCGCGCCCGCGGCGGTCCGCCCCTCCTCGGCCGGCTGTTCCCGCAGGCGCCCCTTCAAATCCCGGAGGCGGGCCTTCACGTCCCGGAACTTGGGGGCCTCCTCCTGGATGGCGGCCAGGACGCCGTAGGCCTTCTGGAGACCCCCCGCGGCCTCGTAGGCGGTGGCCAGGTCGTAGCGCAGGCCCCATCCCTCTTCGCCCGAGGCCCCCGCCAGCGTCAGGGCGCCTTCCAGCTCCGCGACGGCGCGCGGGGCGTCCCCCTTGGCGAGGAAGCAGAGCCCGAGGAGGTTCGCGCAGGACAGGGTCCGCTGCGGCTCCTTGGCGGCCAGGCGGAACTCCTCGATGGCCTCGTCGTACAGCTCCATCTCCTTGTACGCGATCCCCAGGTTGTAGTGCGTCTCGTAGTCCTCCGCGGAGAGCTGTTCCCGGACCCCCTTCCGGAATTCCTGGAGGATCTCCGCCAGGAGCGGCGCCGCGTCCCTGGGCGAGGGGCCGACGCCGCCCTCGTCGGTGAGTTCCGCCCCGAGGTCCACGTATCCGCCCTCGCCCGGCCCCTCGTCCTG
>JACPAU010000028.1 GCA_016180705.1 Candidatus Methylomirabilota bacterium | reverse complement strand
CAGGTTCCCGAGCCCGAGCAGCGGCCCCGCGGCCTCCCCCGCGCGCAGCGCCGTCTCGTACTCCGCCCGAGCCAACTCGATCTTCCCCTGCGCCTCGTAGGCGGCCCCAAGCGCCAGGTGCTCCGCGGGGCTCAGGGGATCCTGAAGGACGATGAGGCGCGGGAAAGCGCCGCACGCCTCAAGAAGGACCAGGGCTGCGAGCGGAGCCGCCTGCGCGAGGCTCCACCAGGAGCCCCCACCGCCCCGCCGCCTGCCACCGCCAGGCGAAGTCCTCATAGGGAAAGACCCGCTCCCGATACCGCCCGTCGTGGGCCACGAACGCATCCGGACCGTCGGCGTACCCCACGACCACGACGTAGTGCCACGTCGGCACGAGGCGCGAGCCCACGTTGAGCAGCGCGATGACCGGGCGGTCGGCCCGGAGCGCGGCCTTGAGCGCCTCGGGGCTCGCGTCGAGGAGGCGGGCCGTGAGCCCGCGCCGCTCCGCGTAGAGGAGCAGATCCAGGCTGAGCGTGCCCTGCAGGCGCGGGAGGTAGATCGCCTCCGCGATGGCCTCGGGGTCGGCCGGCCGCCCCCAGTAGGCGAGCAGGCTCGCCATCGCCGCCGGGCCGCACTGGAACTCCTCCTGCGGGAAAAAGGGGACGGCGAGGAGCGCGCCAGCCGTCGGGGCGGCCGCGACGGCCGCCCGCACCGCTTCGGCCGAGGGCCTGGCGCAGGCGACGAGCAGGAAGAGCCCGGCCAGGAGCGGTGCCTGCCTCATTTGGTCACGATGATCCTGGTGTCCGTGATCTTCAGGATCACGATGATGACGAGCACGATGACCAGGATGCCGATCGCGAGCCCGAGGCCGTTCCCGCCCGCCTGCAGCCCCTCGATCCGGCTCGCCACGGCGTGGACCTGCTCGTCCGTCATCGCGGGCAACCGGGCCTGGATCTCCTCCGCGGAGAGGCCCAGATCGGCGAGGCGCTGGCGGACGACCTTCCGCTCCAGGAACGCCCGGAGAGTCTCGAGGTCGGTGCCGCGCTCGGGGCCGGCAAGCGCCAGATGGCTCGGGGCGGGGGCCGCCGCCGCGGGGGCGGGAACGACCGCGAGCCCCCCCATCCAAACCACCAAAAGCCAGACCAGCGAGCGCCAGGGGGACGGTCGGGTGAGGCCGAGACGGATGGGGGCCATCGGTCGCCTCCTTTGGGGGATCCGGGAGATCAGGATGAGAGCGAGGCCGAGGAGGGAACTGCTCCTCCGGCGCGCCGGTATCTTATCGGAAAGGCCCGGAGGCCGGCAAGGGCTAGAGGAGGCTGAGGAGCTCGGGGAGGTGTCGGATCGTGTGGTCCGGCTGCGGATCGGTGGGGCCGGGGCGCGCCCCCTCCCGGTTCACCCAGACACACGGCATCCCCACGCCCCGGGCGCCGGCCACGTCGACGCCGAGGCTGTCCCCGACGAACAGGGCCGTTCCGGGGAGAACGCGGAGCGCCCGGCAGGCGCGGTGGAAGATCTCGGGGTACGGCTTCCGGACCCCCTCCTCCGCCGAGATCAGCGCCACCTCGAAGACGGAGTCGAAGCCGTGGCGCGTCAGGAGCGCCCGCGCCGTCGGCCCGTGGTCGAAGTTGCTGATGAGGCCGATCCGGTAGCGCGAGGCCAGCCCCCGAACCACCTCGCGCCGCTCCGGCGGACAGGCCGTCGCGGCGGCCAGCGCCCCCATGTGGGCGGCCAGCGCCGCGTGCCGCACCGCCGCGGTCGCCTCCGTCTCCGGAAGGCCCAGGCGCGCGAAGCAGCGCTCGAAGCGCTCCTCGGCGCTCACCTCGATCCCGTCCCGCTCCCGGCGCGCGTTCACCTCCCGGAAACTCTCCACGAACGCCTCGTAGAAGGCCTCCAGGGTGATGCCGGGGTAGGCCCGCTGGAGCGCGGCGTGGGCGGCGGCGCCGCTGGTCCGGACCTCCTGGCCCGCCACTCGCACCAGGGGCAGGCGGTCCCGCTCGAAGTCCACCAGGGTGTCGAAGAGGTCGAAGAGGACGACGGCGGGGCGGGCGCTCACCGCGGGGATCCCCCGGACCCCGAAGGCCGGCCCATGCTCTCCCGCACCCGCGCGATCATCTGCCGGGCTAACGCGGCCCGCTCATCGGTGGGGGCCACGGCGATCAGCTGCTCCCACACCCTCACCCCGTCGCGCGGGCGGCCCGCCTGGAAGTAGGCGAGCCCCTTCTCCCAGAGCGGGAGGGGGGCGTTGGGCTCGATGCCCAGGGCGCGATCAAAGGCCAGGTGCGCCTCGTCGAAGCTCCGGGCCCGCGCGAGGATTACCCCGAGCTGCGTGATCGCCTCCACATTCCGGGGGTCCTGCCCCAGGATGGTCCGGTAGATCTCGAGGGCCTTTCCCACCTCCCCCCGCTCGACCAGGGCGCGGGCCTCTTCCAGGGGCGTCGCGGCCGCACCGCGGCCGGGCCCTCGCATTCCGAGCCCGCCCACGGTCCCCGTGGGCGAGCCGTCCGGGCCGCGCGGGCCGACCGATGTGGCAAGGAAGTAGCCCAGGGCGAGGCCGAGCCCCAGGACGCCGCCGAGCAGGAGCGCCAGGCGCAGGCCGCCGGCCCGGGGCGCCGGGGCCGGTGCCTGGCCGGGGCCGACGGCCGCGGGCGGCGGCGGCGCGCCGAGTGCTTCCAGCGCCTCGAGCGTCTCGGCGGCGGCGGCCTCGAGCTTCGCGCGAGTTGCCGGGTAGTCCGTCTCGGCGATACTCCCGGCCGCGTAGTCGAAGTCCAGGTCGCGGATCTGGGCGTACAATTCGGTCTTCTGTAGGACGAGATCGCGCCGTGGATCGGGAGGCGCCTCCGGGGGCACGGCGGCTGGGCGCTGCTGGCGGAGGAGCGGCCAGGCCACGGCGGCCGCGACCCCCGCGAAGAGGAGGGCGAACAGGATGACCGTCACGCGCGGGATCCCCGTTCCGGCGTCTTCACCTCCCGGCGGACCCGCTCCAGGGTGGCGGGATCGGCCGGCCGCGCCGGCGCGGCCGCGCCGGCCCGGGCGTGCCAGCGCCGGACGACGGTCCAAACCGCCACCGCGCCTCCCAGGACCACCGCGAAGGGGAGCAGCCAGACGAGGAGGTTGAAGCCGCTGGGACGCGGCGAGAGGAGGACCCACTCGCCGTACTTGCTCACGAAGTAGGCCGTGACCTCTTCCGGGGTCTCTCCCCGCTCGAGGCGCTCCCGGATCAGCCCCCGCATCTCCTTCGCCATCTCGGACGGGGAATCGGCCACCGAGAGGTTCTGGCAGACCGGGCAGCGAAGGTGCGAGGCGACCCGCTGGACCTCTTCCTCCGAGACCGCGCCCCAGGTACCGCTCGCCAGGGCGGTCAGGACGAGCGCCGCCGCGGCCGCCGCGAGCCGGCGCGTGCGGCCGCGCCTCATGGCGCACCCTCCTGCCGCCCGGGCCACAGCGCGGTCAGCGCCCCCGCCAGGATGACCATCCCTCCCAGCCAGATCCAGGAGATCAGGGGGTTCACCAGGGCCTTGACCGTCGCCTGGCTCCCGTCCCGGGCAAAGGCCGCCAGGATCAGGTAGAGGTCCTCGCGGAGCCCATAGCGCGCATCCACCGTGGCGAAGGGGGAGTCGTAGCCCTCGTAGAACCGCTGCGCCGGCCGGAGGACCGCGGTCCGGAGGCCCCCGTCGGTGCTGACGGTGAAGGTCCCCGAGATCCGGAAGTGCGTGGGCGCCTCGGCGCCCTGCAGCCCCTCGAAGCGCACCGTGTACCGGCCGACCTGCAGCGATTCCCCGGGGGCGAGGGCCGCCTCCCGCTCCAGCCGGTAGGTGCTCGAGCCGGCGATGCCGATCGTGGCCAGGACCACGCCGAGGTGCACGATCAGTCCGCCGTAGCGGCGCCGGTTCCGGTTCAGGAGTCCCCGGAAGGCGGCCCCCCAGCCCTCCCCCTGCAAGCGGCGGCGGGCGCGGACCCCCCGACTGAACTCCTGGAGGACGGTGGCGGCGACGAAGGCCGGTAGGACGAACCCCAGGAGCGGGAGGATCCCCCGGACCCCCAGGGCCGTCAGGAGGGCCGTCGCCGCGACCGCGGCGGCCACAGGCGTCAGGAGGGTCCGCCGGAGACTCGCCCAGGAGGCTCGCCGCCAGGGGATGACGGGCCCCACCCCCATCAGGAAGAGGAGGGCCAGGCCGAGCGGGGCGTTCACGGCGTCGAAGAAGGGGGCCCCCACGCTCACCTTCACCCCCCGGGCCGCCTCGGCCAGCAGCGGGAAGATGGTCCCGAGGAAGACGGTGAAGCAGAAGGCCACCAGCAGGAGGTTGTTCAGGAGGAAGGCACTCTCCCGGGAGACGAGGGAGTCCAACTCGCCCGGGACCTTCAGGGACTCCGCCCGCCAGAGCAGGAGCCCGAGCGGGGCCAGGATCACCGCGCCCAGGAACCCGAGGAAATAGATCCCCACCGGCCCCTCGGCGAAGGCGTGCACCGAGGCGAGGATGCCGCTCCGGGTGAGGAAGGTCCCGAAGATGACGAGGGCGAAGGTGAGCGTGATCAGGACCAGGTTCCAGACCTTCAGCATCCCCCGCTTCTCCTGGATCATCACCGAGTGCAGGAACGCGGTCCCGGTCAGCCACGGCATGAAGGAGGCGTTCTCCACCGGGTCCCAGGCCCAGTACCCGCCCCAGCCCAGCGTCCGGTAGGACCACCAGCCCCCGTAGAGGATGCCGGCGGTCAGGAACAGCCAGGCCAGGACCGTCCAGCGCCGGGTCAGCGTGAGCCAGTCGTTCTCCAGGCGCCCCGTGAGGAGCGCGGCGATGGCGAAGGCGAAGGGGACCGAGAAGCCCACGTACCCGTGATAGAGGAGGAGCGGGTGGACGAGCATGTCGGTCACCTCCAGCAGCGGGTTGAGCCCGCGCCCATCGGGCGGGACCGGGGCGTGCTGCTGGAAGGGGTTCGCCAGGACGGCCAGGAGGAAGAGGAAGAAGGCCGAGATCGTGAGGAGGACCGCCAGGGCGTAGGGGGCGAGGGGGTGCGGGCGGCGCCGGAACCGCCAGACGGCCAGCCCGATGAAGAACACCTGGAGCCACTCCCACAGGAGGATGGAGCCCTCGAGGTTCCCCCAGAGGCCGGCGATCTTGTAGCGGACGGGGCTGGCCCGGGTGCTCACGCCCGCCACGTACCGGATGGAGAAGTCGCTGGTAACGAGCGCGTACTCCATGACGAGCAGCGCCAGCGTCACCAGGCCGAAGCTCACCAGGACGCTCCGCTCGGCGCTGGCCACGAGCGGCGGGAGGCGCCGCCGGGTCCCCACCACGAAGGCCGCGGCCCCGTAGCAGGTCACCAGGAGGGCGACGATGAGGGTGAAGTGTCCGAGGGCTGCCGTCACGACGCCGGCTTCTCCTTCAGGAGGGACTTGAACCGCTCCCGGAGCGCGTCCCGGTCCTCCCCCTCTCGGGGCGGCCGGTACTCCTCCGAGTGCTTGGCGAGGATCTGGCTGGCCTGGAAGACGCCGTCGGCCGTCACCGTCCCCTCCACAACCGCCCCGCGCCCCTCGGCGAACAGGTCGGGCGGGACCCCCCGGTGCCGCACCGGGACACTTGCCACCCCGTCCGAGAGGCGGAAGGCGAGGTCGAGGGTGCGCGGGTCCCACAGGACCGAGCCCGTCTCCACCATCCCCCCGACCCGGAGCGCCCTCCCCACCGCGTGCTCCCCCTGCTCCCGGAGTTCCGTGGGAGTCACGAAATAGACGAGGGTCTCCTGCAGCCCGCCGAAGATGAGGTAGCCGAGCGCCGCGGCGACCACCAGGCCTCCCAGCAGGAACTTCCGGTGCCGCGGCTTCATGGCCGCCGCTCGCCCGTCAGGCGGGCAAGGGCCTGGCGGGCCGTCGCGAGGCGGCGCCGGATCCGCACCTGGTAGACCAAGAGGGCGGCACCCGCCAGAAGGTAAGCCGCGCCGATGTAGCCCCAGGCTTCCACCCCTACTCCTCCAACCGCCGGCGCGTGAGCTCCGCCTCGAGGCGGCCCAGCTCCATCCGCTGGGCCAGCAGGAAGGCGTACAGGAGGGCGAAGGCGGTGATGTTCAGCCACAGGGGAAAGAGGAGGACGGGATCGATGGCTCCCCGCGCCAGCGACGACGGCTGGTGGAGCGTCCGCCACCACTCGACCGACTTGTGGATGATGGGGATGTCCAGGAACCCCAGGATCCCGACGACGGCGGCGTAGCGCGCGCCCCGGGTCTGGTCCTCCACGGCCGCCCGCAGCATCAAGTAGCCGAGATAGATCAGGAGCAGGATCGCGGTCGTCGTGATCCTCGCGTCCCAGGTCCACCAGGCCCCCCACGTCGGCTTGCCCCAAATCGCGCCGGCCGCAATCGTGAGCGCCGTGAAGAGCACCCCCAGTTCCGCGGAGGCGTGGGCCAGGATGTCCCAGCCTTCGCGCCGGGTCAGGAGGTACCCGACGCTGCCAACGAAGACGACGGTGAAGGCCAGGTAGGCGACGAGGACCGTCGGCACGTGCAGGTACATGATCCGCTGCACCTCCCCCTGGACGGCGTCGGCCGGCGCCCGCACCAGCCCCGTGTACAGGCCGACGAGGAGCGCCGCGGCGGCGGCGAGGCCGAGCACGAGCATCAGGCGGGAGCCGCCCCGCGCCATCGTCACTCCTCCACCACCCACTCGAAGGCGAAGAGGGAGACGGTCACGAAGACGAGGTCAAAGAGCGCGAGCAGCACGAGCCACGGGAAGGCCTCCGTCCGCCCCGCCCCCCGAAGGAACGCCTCCGTCGCCTTCACGGCCGCGAGGAGGACCGGGACGACGAAGGGGAGCAGGAGGAGCGGGAACAGCACCTCCCGGGCCCGCAGGTGCATGGTCATGGCGGCGAACAGGGTCCCCACGGCCGCGAAGCCGACCGTCCCCAGGGCGGCCGTGAGGAGCAGGCCGGGGAGGGCGTCCCACAGGGCCATGTTGTAGAAGAAGGCGAAGCAGGGGAAGACGGCTACTTCCAGCGCGAGCATGAAGACCATGTTCCCCAGGAGCTTCCCCAGGTAGAGGGCCCCCCGGTCGCCCGGGTACAGGAGGAGCCCTTCCAGGCACTCGTTCTCCCGCTCGGCCTGGAAGGCCCGCGTCAGCCCGAGCATCCCTGTGAGGATGAATCCCACCCACAGCACCCCGGAGGCGGCCTGCGACAGACGGGCCGGGTCCGGCCCCAGGGCAAATCCGAAGACCAGGAGGACCAGGGCGGCAAAGAAGAGGAGCCCGTTGAGGGTCTCCTTGCTCCGCCCCTCCGTGAGCAGGTCCTTGCGGGCCACGGCCCAGATGCGCCCCACCCTTACCCTCCCGCCTCGCCCGTCGCGGCGACGTAGGCCGCGCGGAGCGCCTCCATCGCGCCCGCCCGCGCGGGGGCCTCGTAGACGAGGCGCCCGCCGACCAGGACGGCTGCCCGGCCGCAGGTCGCATAGCCCCGCGTCAGGTCGTGGGTCGCCATCACGACCGATCCCCCGCGGGCAAGGATCTCCGCCACGTGGGCCTCGAGCAGCGCCACCGCCGCCTGGTCGAGGTTGGTGAAGGGCTCGTCCAGGAGAAGGACGGTCGGCTCGACCAGCATCACCTTCGCCAGGGCGAGGCGCCGCTTCATCCCGC
>JACPAU010000027.1 GCA_016180705.1 Candidatus Methylomirabilota bacterium | reverse complement strand
CTCCGCGAGCGTCCCGCGCAGGCCCCGGGGTCGGCGGTGTTGGCCGCGCTGGAGGGGAGCCGGCCCATGCTCCTGGAGGTCCAGGCGCTGGTGGCGCCGGCGGGGCTCGGAGCGGCCCGGCGGGTGGCCGGGGGCGTGGACCGGGAGCGGCTGGCGCTGCTCCTGGCGGTCCTGGAGCGGCACGTGGGGCTCGCCCTGGGGGCCTCGGACGTGTACGTGAACGTGGCCGGCGGGCTCCGGGTGACGGAGCCCGCCGCCGACCTGGCCGTCGTTGCGGCGGTCCTGAGCAGCGCGCAGGGCCGCCCCGTGGATCCGCACCTGGTCTGCTGCGGCGAGGTGGGGCTGGCCGGAGAGGTCCGGTCGGTCCGCCAGGTCCCGCGCCGCCTGGCGGAGGCGGCCCGGCTCGGCTTCACCCGCGCCCTCCTCCCGGCCGCCGACGCGGGCGCGGCGGCGCCGCCCGGGCTCGCCCTGGAGGGCCTCCGGCGGGTCGGCGCGCTGCCCGAAGCGCTCTTCGCGGGGAAATAAGGCTTTGACTGGCCCGGGGCGCTCTGGTACGCTCATCGGTCGGAGGCCTGCCCGGATGCCCGCGCTCTTTCCCGTCGGCAAGAAGGTCGTGTATCCGACCCACGGGGTCGCCCGGGTGGAGGCCATTGAGGAGAAGGTCGTCTCCGGCGAGCGGCAGGACTTCTACGTTCTGCGCATGCTCGGCAACGGGATGACGGTCCTGGTGCCCACCCGCAAGGCGCAGCAGGTCCGGCTCCGGGAGGTGATCCGCCGCACCGAGGTCCCCAAGGTGATGGCCATCCTCCGGCGGAACGACCTCGAGATCTGTCCGAGCTGGAACCGCCGGTACAAGGACCACCAGGAACGGATCAAGTCCGGCTCCCTGTACGAGGTCGCCCTCGTCCTCCGCAAGCTGGTGCTCCTCCAGAAGGACCGGTGCCTGTCGTTCGGTGAGAAGAAGATGCTCGAGACCGTCCGGCAGCTGCTGGTGAGCGAGATCTCCCACGCGGCGGGGATCGACGAGGGGGAAGTGGGTCGGATGGTGGATCGCACGATCACCGCCGCATGAGGGCGCGCCGGGACAGGGGGGCACCGCCCGCTGCGGAAGGAGGTCGCCCGGGATGAACGAGTTGGCGGTGCGCGCCGTCTACGTGATCCTGTGCGGCGCGGTCGGACTGGCCTCCGGTGCCCTGATGGGGCGCGGCGAGGCGGCCCCGTGGCAGGGGATCGTCCTCGGCCTCGGCTTCGGCGGGGCCTCCCTCCTTCTCGAGGTGGGGCTGCGCCGGGCGGCCCCCCGGGCGATCGTGAGCGGCCTGACCGGATTCCTCCTCGGCCTCGTCGTCGCGCTCCTCCTCCTGGCCGCCCTGGGCGGCCCGCTGGCGGCCCTTCCCCTTCCCATCGCCTCCAGCGTGCAGGTCCTCCTGGTCCTCCTCTGCGTGTACGTTGGCGCTTCGCTCGCGGTCGAGAAGGGGCAGGGGGTCCACCTGCTGACGGTCCTGCGGGCGCTGAAGGAGCAGCCCCCGGCCGAGTCGTACAAGATCCTGGACACCTCCGTCATCATCGACGGCCGCATCGCCGACATCTGCGAGACCGGCTTCATCGAGGGGACGCTGGTCATCCCCCAGTTCGTGCTCCGGGAGCTCCAGCACATCGCCGACTCCTCCGACCCCCTGAAGCGCAACCGGGGCCGGCGCGGGCTGGACATCCTCCAGAAGATGCAGAAGGACGCCGAGGTGCAGGTCAAGATCCACGACATGGACTTCCCCGAGATCCGGGAGGTGGATGCCAAGATCGTCGCGTTGGCCAAGGCCCTCGGCGCCAAGGTCGTGACGAACGACTTCAACCTGAACAAGGTGTGCGAGCTGCACGGGGTCAGCGTCCTGAACATCAACGAGCTGACCAACGCCCTCAAGCCGGTGGTCCTCCCCGGTGAGGACATGCGGGTCTACGTCCTGAAGGAGGGGAAGGAGTACAACCAGGGGATCGCTTACCTGGACGACGGCACGATGGTGGTCATCGACAACGGCCGGCGCCACATCGGCCAGACCATCGACGTCTGCGTCACCTCGGTCCTGCAGACGACGGCGGGCCGCATGATCTTCTCCCGACTGAAGGAGGAAGCGGAGGCCGCCTGAGGCCGGGGCCCACCTGCCGGGGCGCCCAGCGCCGATGCACGTGACGGCCGTGATCCCCGCCGCCGGGATGGGCGTCCGCATGGGGAGGGCGGTCCCCAAGCCGTTCCTTCCCCTCGGGGGGATCCCCCTCCTGGCCCGCACTCTCCTCCGCCTCGCCCGCTCCCAGGTCATTGACGCCTACGTCCTCGTGGTCCCGCCCGGGACCGAGGAGACGTGCGCCAGCATCGTGGTGGCGGCTCATCGGATTCCGGCGGTGGCGCGCATCGTGGCCGGGGGCGACGTGCGGCAGGCCTCGGTCTGGGCGGGGCTGCAGGCCCTGCCGGGCGCCACCGATCTCGTGGTGGTGCACGACGCCGCGCGCCCCTGCGTGCCGGTCGCCGTCGTTCGCGCGACGGTCGCGGCCGCCGCCCGGGACGGGGCCGCGGTGGCCGCGGTGCCCGCGACGGAGACGGTGAAGGAGGCGACGCCGGACGGCCGGGTCCTCCGGACGCTCCCCCGCGAGCGGCTCTGGATCGCCCAGACGCCGCAGGCGTTCGCCCGGGCCCTGCTCCTGGAGGCCCACGCGGCCGCCGCGGCGGCCGGCGTCTTGGCGACCGACGACGCCGCGCTGGTCGAGCGGCTCGGGCGGCCGGTCACGCTCGTGCCGGGGAGCGCCGAGAACATCAAGGTGACGCACCCGGCCGACCTGGAGGTAGCCGCCCGACTGTTAGCCGCCCAGGGGGAGGAATGATGCGGGTCGGCGTGGGCTGGGACATGCACCGCCTGGTCCCGGGACGCCCCCTCGTCCTGGGGGGCGTGACCGTCCCCTCCCCCCGCGGGCTCGAGGGGCACTCGGACGCCGACACCCTGTGCCACGCCCTCATCGACGCTCTCCTCGGGGCGGCGGCCGGGGGGGACATCGGCCGGCGCTTCGGCGTGGATGACCCGGCCCGGGCCGGGGCGAGCAGCCTCCTGCTGCTCGGGGAGGCGTGGGGGACGCTCCGGGCACAGGGGTACCGGGTCCTGAACGTGGACGCGACGCTGCTCGCCGAATCCCCGCGGCTGTCCCCCCACCTGCCGGGGATGGTCGCCAATCTGGCCAGCGCCCTGGGGGTAGGGACGGACCGGGTCAACGTGAAGGCCACGACGGCCAAGGGCATGGGCTGGCTCGGGGCGGGGGAGGGGATCGCCTGCATCGCCGTGGCGGCCCTCGCGGCCCCGGCGGGGCGGGAGGCCTGAGGGGAAGCACGGTGGCCCTGCGGCTCTACAACACCCTCACCGAGCGCAAGGAGGAACTCGTCCCCATCGCCCCGGGCGAGGTCCGGATGTACGTCTGCGGCATCACGGCCTACGACCTCTGCCACCTGGGCCACGCCCGGTCGCTGCTCGTCTTCGAGGTCCTCCGCCGGTATCTCGCCTTCCGTGGGTACCGGGTCCGGATGGTCCGCAACTTCACGGACGTGGACGACAAGATCATCCGCAAGGCCCAGGAGACCGGGCGGACCTGGAAGGCCGTGGCGGACCACTACATCCAGGAGTTCCAGGCCGACATGGCCAGATTCGAGCTGCCGCCGGCGGACATGGAGCCGCGGGCCACCGACCACGTCCCCGCCATGGTCGCCCTGACGGAGAGCCTCCTCGCCCGGGGGCTGGCCTACGCGGTGGACGGCGACGTCTACTTTCGGGTCCGGGGCTTCCCGGGCTACGGGCGGCTCTCGCGCCGCAACCTCGACGACCTGCGGGCCGGAGCCCGGGTCGAGGTGGACGAGCGGAAGGAGGACCCGCTCGACTTCAGCCTCTGGAAGCGGGCCAAGCCGGGGGAGCCGGCGTGGGAGAGCCCGTGGGGGCCGGGGCGGCCCGGCTGGCACATCGAGTGCTCGGCGATGGCCATGGAGCTTTTGGGGGAGTCCTTCGACCTGCACGGCGGGGGCGAGGACCTCATCTTCCCCCATCACGAGAACGAGATCGCGCAGTCCGAGGGGGCGACCGGGAAGCCCTTCGCCCGGCACTGGGTCCACAACGGCTTCGTCCGGATCGAGCAGGAGAAGATGTCCAAGTCGGTGGGCAACGTCTTCACCATCCGCGACCTGCTGGGGAAGTTCTCCCCGGACGCCCTGAAGCTGTTCCTCCTGGGCAGCCACTACCGGGGCCCCATCGACTATGCGCCGGAGAAGGTGGAGGAGGCGGGGCGAGCCCTGGACCGCATCCGGCTGCTGGCCGAGAGCGTTGAGGCATTGGAGGAGCACCCGCGCGGGGGCGCGCTCCCCGCTGCCGTCGGGGCCGCCCGGGGGGAGTTCGTCGCTGCGATGGACGACGACCTCAATACGGCCCGTGCCCTCTCGGCGATCTTCACCCTGGTGCGGCACCTGAACGGGGCCCTGGACAGGCTCCCGGAGCGGCGCCGGGCCACGGCAGCCGCCGCCGCAGCGTTCCGGGAAGGGATTGCGGCGATCCGGGAGATGGGACAGGTGCTCGGGCTGCGCCTCTCGGGCGGGGCGACTCGCCCGGCCGAGGAGGCCGCCCTGTCCGCGGTCGCGGCCCTCCTCCGGGAGTATTGCCCGGAGCAGGTGGCGGCCGCTCCCGACCTCTCGGCGGGCGTGGAGGCGCTCCTGGCCCGCCGGGAAGGAGCGCGGCGGGCCCGGGACTTCACGGTAGCCGACGCCATCCGGCGGCGGCTGGCGGCGGCCGGGATCGAGGTGGCAGACCGCCCGCAGGGCAGCACATGGCGGCTCCGGACCAAGTGAGGGAGGCGGAGGACACCCTCCTGGGACCCCACGCCGTCCGGGAGGCGCTCCGGGCGGGCACCCGGCAGGTGGAGAAGATCTTCCTGGCGCGCGACCTGAAGGGGGCCGTCGCCCGGGAGATCCTCGATCTGGCCCGGCAGGCCGGCGTCCCGGTCAAGGCCCTGGACCGCCGGGCCCTCGGGGCGCTGGCCCCCGGGGAGAACCACCAGGGCGTCGTGGCGGCCGTGGCCGCCGTCCGGTACAGGGACCTCGCCGACCTCCTGGAGGGCGCGCGGCGGAGCCGGCAGGCGCCGCTCCTGGTGGTTCTCGATGCCGTCGTGGACCCGCGCAACGTCGGCGCGCTGGCCCGGACGGCCGAGGCGGCCGGAGCGCACGGCCTGGTCCTGCTCCGGCATCACGCGGCGGGGGTGACGCCGGCGGCGGCCAAGGCGGCCGCGGGCGCGTTCGAATACCTGCCGGTGGCTCGGGTGGGGAACCTGGACCAGGCCCTGTCCAGCCTGAAGGAAGCCGGTCTCTGGGTGGTGGGCGCCGACCCCGGGGCACCGGTGGCCTGCCACGCGGCGGACCTGACGGGGCCGCTCGCCCTGGTGGTCGGGGGGGAAGGGAAGGGGCTCCGGGCCCTCACCCGGCAGCGCTGTGACCTGCTGGTCCGGATCCCGACGGTGGGGCACCTCCACACCCTGAATGCCAGCGTGGCCGGCGGGGTCCTGCTCTACGAGATCCTCCGGCAGCGGGCGGCCGCGGGAGGTGAGGAGGAGGCGGTAAAGTTCCCGGGGGAGAAAAATTTGGCTTGATTTTGCGTGGGGGGTCTCCTATCTTAATAGTTTGTCTGCTGGCGTAGCTCAGTCGGTAGAGCAGCTGATTTGTAATCAGCGGGTCAGGGGTTCGACTCCCTTCGCCAGCTCCATCGGGCCGAGGGGCGTCGGGGCGCGACGCGCGGGCGCGGCAAGCGGGCTGGCGGCGCAATTCTCGTGGGGAGATACCCAAGCGGCCAAAGGGGGCAGACTGTAAATCTGTTGCCACTGTGCTTCGGAGGTTCGAATCCTCCTCTCCCCACCAGGGGTGTTGGGTGGGAGGCAGGCAGGACGACGGGTCGGTGCGGGAATAGCTCAGTGGCAGAGCGTCAGCCTTCCAAGCTGAGGGTCGCGGGTTCGAATCCCGTTTCCCGCTCCATGAACGCTAGCAGGGATCGGGTCGGCAGCCGGCGGGACGGCGGCCGATGGGCCGGGTGAAGGGAGGAGGGGACCGCTTGCGAGGTCCCCGCGTCGGCCGGGGGGACGGGCGCCGGGTGGGTGTGCGGGCGGCTGGCCTGGCGCTGGTCGGGTTCCTCCTCTCGGCGCAGCTCGCCGCGGCGGACGACGCGGCGGGCGATCACACCCGGCTTGGCCTCAACCTTTCGGCCGAGGGGCGCTACCGGGAGGCCCTCGCCGAATTCGAGCGGGCGTTCGCCCTGGATCCTACCCACCCGGTCCTCCGTCGGAACCTCGCCCACGCCTACGCGAACCTCGGGGGCCACCTGCTCGCGACCGGTGCGCCCGGCGAGGCGAAGGCGGCGTTCCGGGCCGCCCTCGACGTGGGGGGGGAGGATCCGGGCCTCTACGTGGGGCTGGGCGCCGCCGCGCTCCGGCAGGGCGAGACGGGCGAGGCGTTCGTGGCCCTGCAGGCCGCCTCCCGGCTGGCCCAGGGGCGGCCGGAGATCCTGGTGCTCCTGGGGGAGGTCTACCAGCAGGCGGGCGATGCACCCCGCGCCCTCGAACTGTGGGAGGAGGCGCTCCGGCAGCGGCCGGAGGATCGCCGGCTCCGCGAGCGCGTCGAGCGCGCGGCGCGGGCCGCCCGGGTCGAGCAGCGGTACGAGCTCCGGGAGAGCCACCACTTCCACCTCGCCGCGGGGGCGGAGATCCCCCGGGCGCTGCAGGACGAGGTCCTGACGCTCCTCGAGCACGCCTACCAGACGGTCGGGTACGCCCTCGGGTACTACCCGACGAACCCGGTGCCGGTGGTGCTGCACTCGGACGAGGACTTCGCCACGGTGGCCGGCCTGCCCCACTGGGTCGCCGGAACGTTCGACGCGGCCGACGGGCGGATCCGCGTCCCGGTCCGCGGCCTGAGCGGAATGACGGCGCGCCTGCGGGCGGTGCTCGCGCACGAGTACGCGCACGTCGTCATCGCCCACCTGGGCCGGGGACGGGTCCCCCGGTGGCTGAACGAAGGCCTCGCGGTCCACTTCGAGGGAGGCGGGCCGCTGGCAGAGGCGGCCGCCCGGCGGGTGGCGGCGAGCCGGCCGGTGCCGCTGGCCTCGCTCGAGGGGACGCTCGCGCAGCTGCAGGACTCCGCGGCTGCGGAGGCGGCCTACGCGGCCAGCGCGACGGCGACGGCCGTCCTGCTGGAGCGGGTCGGCCTCCAGGAGGTCGGCCGGCTCCTGCGGCGCCTGGGCGACGGGGTGCCCTGGGAGCGGGCCTTCGAGGAGGCGGCCCGGATGGACCTGGCCACGTTCGAGCGCGAGTGGCAGGAGCGTCTCGGCCGGTAGCCGCGCCGGCTGCCGGCCGGAGGCAGTGGGGCAGCGCGCGGGGCCCACGTAGCTCAGTCGGCAGAGCGCGTCCTTGGTAAGGACGAGGTCACCAGTTCGATCCTGGTCGTGGGCTCCAGTCGAGGTCGGGCGCCGGCCGGCGCCGGCCCGGTGAGGGGGGAGCGGGAGGGGAGGTTCGCCCTATGGCCAAGCCGAAGTTCGAGCGGACGAAGGAGCACATGAATGTCGGGACCATCGGGCACATCGACCACGGGAAGACCACCCTCACCGCGGCGATCACG
>JACPAU010000288.1 GCA_016180705.1 Candidatus Methylomirabilota bacterium | reverse complement strand
TCCGGGGGATCGTCCAGGACCAGTCGGCGAGCGGGCAGACGCTCTTCCTGGAACCCGAAGGGGTGGTGGAGCAGAACAACCGCCTCCGCCTCCTCCGGCAGGCCGAGGAGCGAGAGGTCCGCCGGGTCCTGACCCGCCTCACCGGGCTCGTGGGCACGCTGGCGGACGCCATCGAGGAGACGATGCAGGCGCTCGCCGCCCTGGACCTCCTCGTCGCCAGGGCCCGCCTGGCCGACCGCTGGCAGGCGGCGCGTCCCGCCCTGGTGGCCGACGGGCGCCTCCTCCTGCGCCGCGCCCGGCACCCCCTCCTCCTGGAGCAGGCGGGCGGCTCCGATGCCGCGGTGGTCCCCATTGACCTCGAGGTGGGCGGCCGCTTCCGGATCCTGGTCATCACGGGCCCGAACACGGGCGGGAAGACCGTCGCCCTGAAGACCGCCGGCCTCCTCGTCCTCATGGCGCTCGCCGGCCTGCACATCCCGGCTTCGGCCGACTCGGCGATCCCCGTCTTCGATGCCGTGCTGGCCGACATCGGCGACGAGCAGAGCATCGCCCAGAGCCTCAGCACCTTCTCCTCCCACATCGGGCAGATCGGCCGGATCCTGCGCCAGGCAACCCCCCGCTCCCTCGTCCTGCTGGACGAGCTCGGCGCCGGAACCGATCCCGCGGAGGGGGCGGCCCTCGGCGTGGCCCTGTTGGAGGCGCTCCTCGCGCAGGGGGCCGCCGCGGTCGCCACGACCCACCTGGAGGCAGTGAAGGCCCACGCCGCCCGGACGGCCGGGATGGAGAACGCCAGCGTCGAGTTCGACCTGGAGAGCCTGCGGCCCCTGTACCGCCTGACCCTGGGCGTCCCCGGGCGCTCTTTCGCTCTGGAGATCGCCTCCCGCCTGGGGATGCCCGAAACCATCCTCACCCGGGCCTTAGCGGCGGACCGGGACGCGGCGGAGGCGGCGCGCCGGCAGGCGGAGGGGATGCTGGCCGAGGCGGCCGAGACCCGGGAGCGCTACCAGACCCTGTGGAGCGAGCTGCAGCGCGAGGCGGCCTCGCTCCGGCGGAAGGCGCGCGCGGACGCGGAGGCCGCGGTGGCGGCGGTGCGGCGCGAGGCGGAGGGCCTCGTCGAGCGCCTGCGGACCGTCGGCGCCGACCGGGAGGCCGTCAAGGCCTTCCACCGCGACCTGGCGGAAGTGGGGCGGGGGGCGACCGAGGGGATCGCCCCGGTGCCGGAGGCTTCCCCGGTGCCCTCGCTCAGGCCGGGGCAGGCCGTGGACCTGCCGGGCTATCGTCAGCGCGGGACCGTCCTGGAGGAGGTCGCGGCGGACGGGACGGTCGCGATCCAGCTCCCGGTGGGCAAGGTCCGCGTGCCGGCGGCCCAGGTCCGCCTGGTGGCCCCCGAGGCGGCAGCAGCCGCCGCTCCCACGGTGCCCGCCGTGGAGGAGCTCCCCCTCGAGCTGAACCTGCTGGGGGCGCGGGTGGAGGAGGCGCTGAGCCGCGCCGAGCAGTACCTGGACGACGCCTTCCTGGCCGGGGCCCCGCGGGTCCGGATCGTCCACGGCAAGGGGACCGGAGCGCTCCGGAGGGCCATCGCAGACCTGCTCCGGGCCCACCCGCTGGTGGAGCGCTTCGCTCTCGCCGACGTGACCGAGGGTGGGAGCGGGGTCACGGTGGTGGAGCTGCACCGGCGCTGAAGGGGGATCCGCATGAGCGGCCTGATCCCGAGCGAGGTCGTCGCGGAGGTCCTGAGCCGGACGGACATCGTGGAGCTCATCGGCGGCTACCTCCCGCTGAGCAAGGCCGGGCGCTCCTTCAAGGCCCTCTGCCCCTTCCACCAGGAGAAGACCCCGTCGTTCATGGTCAACCCCGACCGGCAGATCTTCCACTGCTTCGGCTGCGGGGAGGGCGGGGATGCGGCCCGCTTCCTCATGCGACGCGAGGGCTTCTCCTTCCCGGAGGCCGTCGAGTTCCTCGCCCAGCGGGCCGGGATCCCGCTCCCGCGGCGGCGGGGCGGGGGCCGGGAGCAGGAGGATGGCCGCCTCCGCCTGTACGAGATCCAGCGGGCGGCCAGCGAGTACTTCCGCCAGGGTCTGCAGGGGACGGCGGGGGAGGCGGCGCGGGCCGCCCTGGCGGCCCGGGGGGTCCGCCCCGAGACGGTCGAGCGGTTCCTGCTCGGCTACGCGCCCGAGGCGTGGGAGGGCCTCGTCCGTTTTCTGACCCAGCGCGGCTTTCCGGCCCGCCTGATGGAGGGAGGCGGTCTGGTCGTCCCCCGCCCCGGGGGCAATGGCCACTACGACCGGTTCCGGGACCGCCTCATGATCCCGATTCAGGATCCGGCGGGGAAAGTCCTGGGCTTCGGGGGGAGAGCCCTCGGGGCCCAGGAGCCCAAGTACTTGAACTCCCCCGAGACCCCGATCTACCGGAAGGGGCATCATCTCTTCGGGCTTCCGGTGGCGGCCCGGGCGCTCAGGGAGGGGGGCCGGGCCATCGTGGTGGAAGGCTACTTCGACTGCATCGTCCTGCAGC
>JACPAU010000026.1 GCA_016180705.1 Candidatus Methylomirabilota bacterium | reverse complement strand
CCCGGCCACGTCCGAGGTCTTGGAGGCCACCTCCTTCACCATCTGGGCCCCCATGTTCTCGAAGGGGTCCTCGAGCTCGATCTCCTTCGCGACGGTCACGCCGTCCTTCGTGATGGTGGGGGCGCCGAACTTCTTGTCCAGGACGACGTTGCGCCCCTTGGGACCGAGGGTGATGGCCACCGCGTGGGCGAGCTTCTCGACCCCCCGCAGGATGGCGCGCCGCGCCTCCTCATCGTACTTGAGCTGCTTCGCTGGCATCGTGCCCTCCCTCTCTCTACTTCAGGATCCCGAGAACATCCTCTTCCCGCATGATCAGGTACTCCTCGTCCCCGAGCTTCACCTCGGAGCCGGAGTACTTCCCGAACAGGATCTTGTCCCCCACCTTCACGCCCAGGGGGATCAGCTTGCCCTGCTCGTCGCGCTTGCCCGGGCCGACCGCGATGATCTCCCCCTCCTGGGGCTTCTCCTTGGCGGTGTCCGGGATGATGATGCCGCCCTTCTTGACCTCCTGCTCCTCCAGCCGCTTGACCAGGATGCGGTCGTGGAGGGGTTGGATCTTCCGTGCCATGGTGCCGCCTCCTCCATTCGGTCTCGCTCAGGCCAGCCTGCCCCTCTCCTTCGCGTGCCGGCGACCCGCCGTCTGCGTGGCCGCCCTCGAGCCGGATCGTCCGCGAATCACCTCCTTTTCCGTAGCCGGATCGCCTCTTTTCTCTTGGCGGTGTCTGTCTTCGTGCTAGGATGCGACCGGTTGGACTCCATATCATAGTAGAAAGACTATCTGAAGACTGTTAGCACTCTCATACGGTGAGTGCTAGCACCGCAAAAAATAGCCGCACCGGGGCGAGAATGCAAGAGGAAAATCTCGATCATGAGGGAAGCCGATTTTAGATGATTCAGACAGTAAGGAATTAATCGAGCATTTTCTCTGTTTTTCGTAGTTTTTCGCAAGAAATCTCGCCAAAATGGCCAAGAAGATCGAAGACGCCCATCCGATCCAGCACCGCGCCAGGCCTACCAGGGCTGTCGTTGACCTGGCTGCCATTGCCCAGAACGTTCGGAGCATCAAGGCCCTGGTCGGCCCCGCGGTCCGCCTGATGGCGGTGGTCAAGGCAGACGCCTACGGACATGGCCTGGTGCCGGTCGCGCGAGCCACCCTGGCGGCCGGTGCCGAGTGGCTCGGCGTGGCGCTCCCGGAGGAGGGAGCGGCACTGCGCGCGGCCGGGATCCGGGCCCCGATCCTCGTCCTGGGTCCGACGCCGCCCGAGCAAGCGGAGGCCGTGGCCGCCGCGAGCCTCGACCAGATGGTCCACTCGGCCGCCCTCGCCGAGGCCCTCTCCCGCGCGGCGAAGAAGGTCGGCCGCCGCGCGGCCGTCCACGTCAAGGTGGATACCGGGATGGGGCGGGTGGGCGTCCCGGTCGAGGAGGTCGGGGTCCTCGTCCGGGCCATCGGCCGGCTTCCCGGGCTCACCCTCCGGGGGGTGATGACCCACTTCGCCGCCGCCGATGCGCGCGACACCACGTTCGCCCGGGAGCAGCTCCGACGCTTCCACGAGGCCCTGGCCTTGCCGGAGCTGCGCGGCCGCCCGGGCCTCCTCCGCCACGCCGCCAACAGCGCGGCCACCTTCGCCCTGCCGGAGGCCCGCCTGGATATGGTGCGGACCGGGATCGCCCTCTACGGCTGTCCCCCCTCCCCGGAGGTTCCTCCCCCGGTCGCCCTCCGCCCGGCCCTCACGCTCGAGACCCGGGTGGCCCAGGTCCGCTGGGTCCCGGCCGGCGGCACCATCTCCTATGGGTGCACCTTCGTCGCGCCGACCCGGATGCGGATCGCCACTCTCCCCGTGGGCTACGGGGACGGGTACCCCCGCGCCTTCAGCAACCGGGGGGTGGTCCTCCTCCGGGGCAAGCGGGCCCCCGTGGTCGGGCGGGTCTGCATGGACATGGTGATGCTGGATGTCACCGGCATTCCGGACGTCGGCGAGGGGGACCCCGCCGTTTTGCTCGGCGCGCAGGGCACGGAGGCGATCTCCGCGGAGGCCTGGGCGGCCCTCGCCGACACGATCTCGTACGAGGTCCTGTGCGGCATCACCGCCCGCGTCCCGCGCCTGTACGTGGGGAAGGCGGCGGTGCCTCCCGCCCCCCCGGCGGCCGCCAGGGCCGGAGGGCGCCTCCGCCGTGCGGAGCGCCAGGCGGGGCGAAGGCGGGCGCCTTGACAGGCCGGGCGCCTCTCGCGGTATCCTCGGCAGATTTTGCCGGCCGGCCGCGCGTCGGAGGCCGCAGCGGGGGGACAGGACGGGCCCGATTCGGGGAGGCGGCGCACGTGACCCCGATCAAATTCGGCACCTCCGGCTGGCGGGGCATCCTGGCCGACGACTTCACCTTTGCCCGGGCCCGGATCGTCACCGCGGCCATCGCGCGGTACGTGAAGGAGAGCGGGCTCGCTGATCGGGGCGTCGTGGTCGGCTACGACACGCGCTTCCTCTCGGAGGCCTTCGCCCGGGACGCCGCCGCCGGGCTGGCCGCCGCCGGGCTCCCCGTCTCCCTCTGCACCCGGGACGCGCCGACGCCGGCGCTGGCCTCCGAGATCCTCCACCGCGGCGCGGCCGGGGGGATCAACGTCACGGCGAGCCACAACCCGCCCGAGTACAATGGGATCAAGTTCTCGATGGCCTCGGGGGGCCCGGCACTGCCGGAGGTGACGGCTGCCATCGAAGCGGAGGCCAACCGCCTCCTCGCGGGCCCGCCCCTTCCGCCGCCTTCCCTTTCGGGACTTCCGGCCGGCCGGATCATTCCAACGGATCCCTACCCGGCCTACGCCGCCCGCGTCCTCGCGCTGCTGGACCTGGCGTGTCTGCGGCGCGCGCGGCTGCGGGTCGTCGTGGATCCCCTCTACGGCACCGGGCGGGGCTACCTGGACGTCCTCTGCCGCGAGGTCGGCTGCGAGGTGAGCGTCATCCATGATCACCGCGACCCCCTCTTCGGGGGCGGGACGCCGGAGCCCAGCGCCGAGAATCTGCGGGACCTCGCCGGCGCCATGCGGGAACGGGGAGCGCACCTCGGGCTGGCCACGGACGGGGACGCCGACCGATTCGGGATCCTCGACAGCGACGGGACCTTCGTGGAGCCCAACTACCTGCTGGGGCTCCTGCTGGACTACCTCGCCGGGACCCGGGGCTGGCAGGGCGGCGTGGCCCGCTCGGTCGCCACGACCCACCTGGTGGATGCCGCGGCGCAGCGCCGGGGCGTCCCGGTCTATGAGACCCCGGTCGGGTTCAAGTACATCGGCGACCTGCTGACCCAGGGGAAGATTCTCCTGGGGGGGGAGGAGAGCGCCGGCCTGACCGTGAAGGGACACGTCCCCGAGAAGGACGGGATCCTGGCGTGCCTGTTAGCGGCCGAGATGGTGGCGGCGAACGGCGGGCGCCCCATCGCCGCGCTCCTCCAGGATCTGTACCGCGCGGTGGGCACGATCCTCAGCCGGCGGATCAACCTCCCGCTCTCGCCGGCGGGGGCCGCCCGCCTGCGAGCGGTCCTCGCCAGCCCCCCGACCACCCTGGGGGGGGAGCGGGTCCGGTCGGTGAACCGCCTGGATGGGACGAAGCTCCTCCTGGAGGACGGCAGCTGGGTCCTCCTCCGTCCCTCGGGCACCGAGCCGATGGTCCGCCTCTACGTGGAAGCCCACTCACCCGAGCGCCTGGACGCCCTCGAGGCGGCGGGGCGCGGCCTGCTGGACGGCGAATGAGCGAGATCGTGGAGGTGCACGCCCGGGAGATCCTGGACTCCCGGGGCAATCCGACCGTGGAGGCGGAGGTCCTCCTGGAGAGTGGCGCCCGAGGGAAAGCCGCCGTCCCCTCCGGGGCCTCCACCGGGGAGCGCGAGGCGCTCGAGCTCCGGGATGGGGACCCGAAGCGTTACCTGGGCCGCGGGGTGCAGACCGCGGTGGCGAACGTGAACACGGTCCTGGGCCCGGGGGTGATCGGCCTGGAGGGGCTGGACCAGGCGCGGGTGGACGAGGCCCTCTGCGCCCTGGACGGGACGCCCAACAAGGGCCGCCTCGGCGCGAACGCCATCCTCGGGATCTCGCTGGCCGCGGCGCACGCCGCCGCCGAGGAGGTGGGTCTCCCCCTCTACCGCTACCTGGGCGGCGCCGGTGCCCGCACGCTGCCGGTCCCCATGATGAACCTCCTGAACGGCGGGCGGCACGCCGACACCACCGTGGACCTCCAGGAGTTCATGGTGATGCCGGTGGGGGCCCCCTCCTTCCGGGAGGCATTGCGGATGGGCGCCGAGATCTTCCACCACCTCCGGGCGGTCCTCCGGGCGGGCGGGCACGGCACCGGCGTCGGGGACGAGGGGGGGTTCGCGCCCAACCTCCGGACCAACGAGGAGGCGGTAGGGCTCCTGCTGGAGGCGATCGAGCGCGCAGGGTACGCCCCCGGCCGGGAGGTGGTGTTGGCCCTGGATCCCGCGGCGAGCGAGTTCTACCGCGAGGGCCGCTACCGGCTGACGGGGGAGGGGGGGCGGAGCCTCACGCGGGCCGAGATGGTGGACTTCTACGCCGGCTGGGTGGAGCGCTACCCGATTGCCTCCATCGAGGACGGCTGCGCCGAGGACGACTGGGAGGGGTGGGCGCTGCTCACGGCGCGCCTGGGCGAGCGGATCCAGCTCGTGGGGGACGACGTGTTCGTCACCAACCCGGCACTCCTCCGGGAGGGGATCGCCCGGGGCGTGGCGAACGCCGTCCTGATCAAGGTGAACCAGATCGGGACCTTGACGGAGACCCTGGAGGCGGTGCGGGTCGCCGTGGCGGCGAACTACGCGGCGGTCATCTCGCACCGGTCGGGCGAGACGGAGGACACCACGATCGCCGATCTGGCCGTGGCCACGGGGGTCGGGCAGATCAAGACCGGGTCGGTCTCGCGGACGGACCGGGTGGCCAAGTATAACCGCCTCCTCCGGATTGAGGAGGAGCTGGGGGCGGCGGCCCGCTTCGCCGGGCGGGCGCCGCTGAAGGGGACCGCGGCGCGAGGGGCATGATGGGGCGGTGGAGCGAGGAAGAGGCGGAAGCGGGCTCCCGCTGGGGCGGGCGCCGCCGCCGGATCCTCCTCCTGGCGGGAGGGGTCCTGCTCGGGCTCCTGCTCGTTTCCCTCTCCGGGGACGGGTCCCTGATCCGCCTCTACCGATCAACCCGGCAGCAGAGCGCCCTCCGCCAGGAGATCGAGCGGCTGAAGGATGAGAACGCGCGCCTGCGCCGGGAGGTGGAGGCCCTCCAGCACGACGAGACCCGCCTCGAGGAGATCGCCCGGCTGAAGCTGGGCCTGGTCCGCCCGGGGGAGGTCGTCTATCGCTTCCTCGGTCCCGCCCGGTCGGACGCCGGACGGGGCGGGGGCCCCGACCGCCGGTAGGGGCTCGCGTGTGGTCCTGGGGGGAAAAGGGCTTGCGGCACCGCACGCGCTCCTTTAAACTACAAGGGTTTTGGGCCGTCGGCAGGGCGGCGCGGCCGGTGGGGCGGTCGGGGAAGGGGTCCCCCGGGGGAGACGACTCGGGTGCCTGAGGATCGGGTCCTGGTGCTGGGGGGGACCGAGGAGGCGCGGCAGGCCCTCGCCCGGGCGGTGACCGAAGCCGGCCACCCGGCGGAGGCGCTGACGGATCCCGGGGCGGCGATTGCCCGGATCGAGGAGCGACTCCACGCCCTCATCTTCCTGCTGGTCGGCGGGGCCGCCACGCGGCCGCTCGATCTCCTGGACCGCCTCCTCCACGCCCGGCCGGAGCAGGGGATCGTGCTGGTCGGCCCGGCCGGTGACCCCGAGTTCCGAACCGGCGCCCTCAAGCGGGGGGCCTACCACGTCCTGGCCGAGCCGGCGGTCGCGCAGGAGGTGGAGTGGGTCCTCCGCAACGCAACCGAGCGGGCGCAGCTCCTGCAGGCCAACGCCGTCCTCCGGCAGGAGGCCTTCCGGGACGACCTCACGGAGGCCTTCAACCGGCGGTACATGGAACGGCACATGGAGGAGGAACTGGAGCGGGCCCGCCGCTACGATCGCCCGTTCTCCATCCTCTTCATGGACCTGGACCACCTGAAGTGGGTCAACGACGCCTACGGCCACCTCTGCGGCAGCAAGGTTCTGATGGAGGTCGCCGGCCTCATCCAGAAGCACCTGCGGCGGAGTGACAAGATCTTCCGCTTCGGGGGGGACGAGTTCGTGGTGACGCTCCCGGAGACGGACCGGCGGGGGGCCCTGAAGGTGGCGAACCGCCTCCGGGAGGCCGTCAAGAGGCACCGCTTCCTCATCAGCGAGGGGGCGGCGGTGCAGCTCACCGCCTCCTTCGGCCTCGCGACCTTCCCCCAGGACGGGATGAACGCTGACCAGCTCCTCCGCCACGCCGATCAGGCGATGTACCTCATCAAGTCCTCCTCCAGGGACGGGGTCGGCGTAAAGGACGTCCCGTGAAGCGGATCGCCATCCTGGGGTCCACCGGGTCCATCGGGACCCAGGCCCTCGCGCTGGCCGCCCGCCACCCGGAGCGGTTCCGGGTCGTCGCGCTGGCCGCCCGGGAGAACCTCGACCTCCTCGCGGAGCAGGTGCGCACCTTCCGCCCGCGCCTGGTCTCGGTGGCGACGGCGGACGGCGCCGCGGCGCTCCGGAGCCGGCTCGACGGGGCCGGCGCCGAGGTGGTCTGGGGCGAGGCCGGGATCCTCCAGGTCGCCACCGACCCGGACGCCGACCTGGTCCTTTCGGCGGTGGTCGGAGCAGCCGGGCTGCTGCCGACCTTCGCCGCCGTCCGGGCCGGCAAGGTGGTGGCCCTCGCCAACAAGGAAGCCCTGGTGACGGCGGGGGAATTGATCACGGCCGAGGCGGCCCGGCGCAGCGCCCGGCTGCTCCCCGTGGACAGCGAGCACTCCGCCATCTTCCAGTGCCTGGAGCGGGGCGGGGGCGCCTGCCTCCGGTCCGTGATCCTGACGGGCTCGGGGGGGCCGTTCCGGACGCGGCCGAAGGAGGCGCTGCCGGCCGCCACGCCGCACGAGGCGCTGCGGCACCCCCGCTGGAACATGGGGAAGAAGATCAGCATCGACTCCGCCACCCTGATGAATAAGGGTCTCGAGGTCATCGAGGCCCGCTGGCTCTTCGGCCTGCCGGTGGAGGCGATCCGGGTCCTGATCCACCCCGAGAGCATCGTCCACTCCCTGGTCGAGTACGTGGACGGCTCCCTCCTGGCCCAGCTCAGCATCACCGATATGGGGCTCCCGATCCTCTACGCCCTCACCTACCCGGAGCGGCTCCCCAACCACTTCCCGACGCTGGACCTGGCGGCCGTGGCCCGCCTGACCTTCGAAGAGGTGGACCACGACCGGTTCCCCTGTCTGGGCTACGCCTACGCCGCGGCCCGCGCGGGGGGGACGGGCCCGGTCGTCCTCAACGCCGCCAACGAGGTCGCCGTCGGCCTCTTCCTCCAGGAGGCGATCCCCTTCACCGCGATCCCCCGCCTCATCGCCGAGGCGCTGGACCGCCATCCCGTCCGCCCGGTGCGGAGCGTGGAGGAGGTCCTGGCGGCCGACGCCGAGGTCCGGGCGGCGCTCGGGGCGCGCTACGGCTGCGCGCCGGCCGCCCGCTCGTGAGGATGTCCCGACCATGACGCCCGGCATGATCGTCTCCGCCGTCATCGCCCTCGGTGTCCTCATCTTCATCCACGAGCTGGGGCACTTCCTGGTGGCCAAGCGCCTGGGCGTGGGCGTCCTGAAGTTCTCCCTGGGGTTCGGCAAGCGCCT
>JACPAU010000025.1 GCA_016180705.1 Candidatus Methylomirabilota bacterium | reverse complement strand
TGTCCCAGTGCTGCGCGGCCTGGAGCCCGGCGAAGACGCTCAGGATCAGGGCGCCGGGCAGGAGGAAGCGGCGGATGTAGGGCTCCACGATGAAGCGGCTGGGGAGCCCCAGGTGATCCTCCATCTCGATGAGGACGTCGCTGGCGGGGGAGCGGCTGGCCAGGTACAGGCTCCCGTAGACCGCGGCGAAGAAGACGCTTCCCAGGAGGAGGGCCAGCACCCCCTTCGCCGTCAGGATGCGGAGGAAGACCCCCCGGTATCCCACCTCTCCGAACCAGAGCCAGTCGGTGAGGAGGGGGATGACCTGGGTGGAGAGGAGGAAGGCGGCCGCCACCAGGAGGAGCAGGGCCAGCCGGAAGGAGAGGTGTCGGGGCATCGGGTATTTCCTTAGTATGGCCGGCGGGCGGGCGTCAAGCCCGCCGGTCAGGTTCTGAGGCCGAGCGGGAGGCTGAGGGTCGCCAGGACCTGCCCCGTCTCCGGGTCCCGGGGAATCCAGGAGAGCGTGAAGGGCCCGGTCCCGGCCGTGGCGTGCTGGAAGAAGAGGAACCCCTCCACCCGGTGCCCCGGCAGGACCCGCCCCTCCCGGAGGGCGAGCCGGAGGATGTCCCGGCCCGGGGGCCAGGCGTACGGGGCCGGGGCGTCGTACGGATAATAGGGGTGGTAGGGATAAGAGTAGGGATAGAAGAACGGGTCGGAGAGGAGCCCGTGGAAGAAGAACGGGTGCCGGTGCAGGTGAAAGGCCGGGAGGATGTCGGATCGGGAGGGGGCCGATCCGTACAGGACGGTCACGACCTCGAGCGGGCTCAGCACCCGGTACTCGCGGTCCCCACTGTCTAGGAGGAGGAAGTCCTCAAACCGGACGAGGACCGGGGCCCCTGCCTCGTTTGCCAGAACGAGGAGGAGGGGCGTCACCGAGCGCGGCAGATCCCCTGGGTAGCCCGGCCAATCGGCCGGGACGGAGGTCAGCGCAAGGCCGGAGGCCCGGACGGCGACCCCCTCCTGCGGGGCCTCCCCCACGGGCGCGAGGGGGACCAGCCGGGGCGTGCCGCAGGCGGCGAGGCCCGCCGCGAGGAGAGAGGAGAGGACGAGGGGGGAAAGGGAGAGCGAGGGTCGCTGCATGGCGCAAGTATAGCACGGCCGTCCCGGCAAGTCTGCCCTTGATTTTGGGAGGAAAATCGGTACGATAGCGCCGGCGCGGCGCCCGCGGGCCGCGCCGGAGCCATCCGGCCCGCCGCGAAGCCCCGATGCCCACCGGTCTTACCCGTAAAGGGGGAGGTCATGGAGCGCGCAGACCTGGAGAGGATGACCGCCACCAAGCTCCGGGAGTACGCCATGGAGAAGCACCCCGGCATCCAGGGCGATTCCGGGATGCAGAAGGAGGACCTCATCGAGGCGATCATCGCCGAGGAGGTCCGGCTGGGGCTCCGGCCGAAGGAGGAGAAGCGGGCGGCCCCGGCCGCCCCCAAGGTGGGAGACCTGAAGGCGAAGGTCCGGGCGCTCAGGGCCGACCGGGACAAGGCGCTGGCGGGCAAGGACAGCAAGGTCCTCAAGGTGGTCCGGACGAAGATGAAGCGCCTGAAGCGCCAGATCACGAAACTCAAGAAGGTGTCGTAGGGTTCGCTTCACGGGAGGTGGGGGATGCCGACCTACGACTTCCGGTGCACCCGCTGCAGCAAGAAGTTCACGCTGACCCTGACCATCAAGCAGCGGGAGGCCGGCAAGATGAAGTGCCCGAAGTGCGGGGCCAACAAGCCGGAGCCCCTCTTCGGGACCTTCTATGCCAAGACCTCGCGCAAGAGCTAGTGCCGCTCCAACGCATTGCACCCAGGATGGCAGCCGGGCCGCGGGTGGCGCCGGGTGCGGCCCCCGAGCGGCCGGGCCGAGTGGGACCCCCTCGGCCTCCTTCCGCAATTGAGCCAATTGCGGAAGGGGCTGAGCGGATGACGAAGCCCGGCCGCGAGCGGGGCACGCCGGCGACAGGACCCGCGGCAGCACGGTCTGTCAGGATTGGGGGCGCATGACTTGGAACGGCACTAGGGGAGTGGCGGTCGGGCCGGGTGGACCGCGGCTTGCAAGAGGAGCGGGCCACGCCCTGCCGCGCCGCCTCGGCGGGCGGGGGAGCGGGACACTCCCGGCCGTGAGGGACGGCCGGGCTCCGGCCCTGTCCTGAGAGGAGGGGCGGTGTTCAGGTCGCCCGGCGCCATCGCCCTGCAGATCGGCCCCCTCAGCATCCGCTGGTACGGGGTCCTCATCGCCCTGGCCGTCCTGGTGGGGACCAGTCTGGCCCAGCGGGAGGCCCGCCGGAAGGGGCTGGACCCCGAGCCCCTCATGAACGCCCTTGTCCTCGGCATCGTCTGCGCCCTCGTGGGGGCCCGTCTCTACTACGTCGCCTTCAACTGGGACTACTACGCCGGGAACCTGGCGAAGATCGCGGCGGTGTGGGAGGGGGGGCTGGCCATCCACGGCGGCCTCCTGGGGGGCCTGCTCGGGGGGGGCGCTTACGCGCTCCGGCGCCACCTGCCGGTGGCCCGCTACCTGGACATCTGCGCCCCGAGCCTCATCCTGGGCCAGGCCATCGGGCGCTGGGGGAACTTCTTCAACCAGGAGGCCTTCGGCACGCCTGCCGACCTTCCGTGGCGCCTGTACATTGACCCGGCCCACCGCCCGCCCGCCCTCGCCCAGTTCGAGTTCTTCCACCCGACCTTCCTCTACGAGTCCCTCTGGAACCTGGTGGTCTTCGCCCTCCTGGTGGGCCTCCTCCGCCGCCCCCTCGAGCGCTCCCCGGGGACCCTCTTCCTGGCCTACCTCGGCCTCTACTCCGTCGGCCGCTTCTTCATCGAGGCCCTCCGGATTGACAGCCTGATGCTCGGCCCTCTCAGGGCTGCCCAGGTGGTGAGCGTGCTCCTGGTGGCCCTCTCGGCGGGCGGGATCCTGTACCTGTTCCGGGCCGGCCGCCCGGCCCCCCGCTCCACCTGAGCGGAGTGGCGCGCCCATGGCAGTGAGCGGCATCCGCTTCGGCACCGATGGCTGGCGCGGCGTCATCGCCGCGGACTTCACCTTCACCGCTGTGAGGCTCGTGGCCGGGGCCATCGCCCGGCAGGTCCTGGCGACGGCGGTGACGGGGCCCCGCCCCACCATCCTCGTCGGCTACGACACCCGGTTCCTCTCGCGCGAGTTCGCCGAGGCCGCCGCCCGGGTCCTGACGGGACACGGCCTCGCGGTCCGGCTGGCGGGCACCTTCCTCGCGACCCCGCTCCTCTCCTACGGGGTGGTGCAGGCGGGGGCGGAGGGGGGCGTCATGATCACCGCCAGCCACAACCCGCCCCGGTACAACGGGATCAAATTCAAGAGCCGGCACGGCGGCTCCGCCTCCGTCGAGTTCACGCGGGGCGTGGAGCGGGAGATCCGGGCGCTCGAGGCGTCCGGCGCGGGCGCCCTCCCGGAGAGCGACGAGGCCCTGCCGGAGTTCGACCCCCGGCCGGCCCACCGGACCCGGATGAAGGAACTCGCGGACCTGCCCCGGATCGCGGCGGCCCCCCTGGAGATCTTCGTGGACCCGATGTACGGGTCGGGCCAGGGGTACCTGAGCGGGATCCTGCGGGCGCTCCGGCTTCGCGTGACCGAGCTGCACGCGGAGGTGAACCCCGCCTTCGGCGGGCAGCCTCCCGAGCCGCTGTACCGGCACCTCGGCGACCTCACGCGGGCCGTGACGCACCATCCGTACTCGGGGCCGGGGACGCTCCGGGTGGGGATCGCCTTCGACGGGGACGCCGACCGGCTGGCCGCCATAGACGAGCAGGGCCGCTACGTGAACTCCCACCAGATCTTCGCCCTGCTCCTGAAGCACCTCTTCACGCACCGGGGGATGACGGGGCGGGTCGTGAAGGCCTTCTCGAGCGGCCAGATGGTGGACAAACTGGCGGACGCCTACGGGTTGCCGCTCACCATCACCCCGATCGGGTTCAAGTACATCGCCGAGGAGATGCTGAAGCGGGACGTCCTGATCGGCGGGGAGGAGAGCGGCGGGGTCGCGATCTGCGGCCACATCCCGGAGCGGGACGCGACGCTGGCGGCGCTGCTCCTCCTCGAGTACGTGGCCACCGACGGCAAGCCCCTCGGCGCGCTCTACGCGGACCTCGAGAAGGAGATCGGCCCCCACCGCTACGAGCGCGTGGACGTCCCGCTCGCCTCCCCCGAGGCCGCGGAGGCCCTGGTCCGGTCGGTCCGGGAGGACCCGCCGGACGCGATCAAGGGGGTCAAGGTCGTCCGGGTGGAGGACGTGGACGGCGTGAAACTGCACGGCGCCGACGGCTCCTGGCTCCTCCTCCGGCAGTCCGGGACCGAGCCGCTGCTCCGCGTCTACGCGGAGGGGCCGTCGGAGGAGCGGGTGGCCGACCTCCTGAAGTGGGGGATCAGGCGGGCGAAGCGGGCGGAGGGGTGAGGCGGCCATGATCGTGATGGACGACGTCTACGCCGTCATCCTGGCCGGGGGCGGGGGGGAGCGGTTCTGGCCGCTCAGCACCGACCGCCTCCCGAAGCAGTTCCTCACCCTCTTCGGCCCGCGCTCGCTCCTCACCGAGACGGTCGAGCGGGTCCGGAGCCTGGTCCCGGTGGAGCGGATGTTCCTCGTGGGCGGGTCGCGCTACGCGCCGCTCATCCGCCGGCAGGTCCCGGACCTGCCCCGGGAGAACCTGGTCCAGGAGCCGGCGGGGCGGGACACGGCCGCGGCCATCGGGCTCGCCTCGGTCCTCCTCGCGCGGCGGCACCCCGACCCCCTGATGCTGGTCTTCCCGGCGGACCACGCGATCGCCGACGTCCGGGGCTTCCGGCGGACGATGCGCCGGGCCATCGCCGTCCTCCGGCGGCACGACGCCCTGGTGACCGTGGGGGTGCGGCCCACGCGCCCCGAGACCGGCTACGGGTACATCGTGGCCGGCGAGCCGGTGGCGGGGGCGCCGGGGGTGCGGTGGGTCCGCCGCTTCCTGGAGAAGCCGAGCCGCGCCCGGGCCGTGCGGCTCGCCCGGGACCCGCGCTGCGCCTGGAACGCCGGCATCTTCGCCTGGCGCAACCGGACGATCCAGCGGCGCTTTGCCGCCCTCATGCCGGATTTGTGGGCCCGCCTCTGCCGGATCCGGGACTCTTGGGGGCAACGCGACGGGGCCGGCATCTTGGCCCGGGAGTTCGCCCGGATGGCCAAGATCTCCCTGGACTACGGCATCCTGGAGAAGAGCCCGGACGTGGCGATGGTCCCGGCCGCCTTCCCGTGGGACGACCTGGGTTCCTGGTCCGCGCTCGAGCGGGTGCTCCGCCCCGACCGGACCGGGAACGTGGTCGTGGGGGACTACGTCGGGCTCGAGTCCGCCGACTGCGTCATCTACGGAACGGAGAAGCCGATCCGGACGCTCGGCCTTAAGGGCGTCATCGTCGTGGACGCGCCGGACGGGATCCTGGTCTGCCCGAAGGCGCGCGCACAGGAGGTCAAGCGGCTCCTGCGCGCACCCGTCCGGAGGCGCCGGTGAGGGGCGCCGCGCGGACCGGCCTGGGGATCGCGCTCAGTGCCGGCCTGCTCGTCTTGCTCCTGCGGCAGGTGGAGGTCGCCGAGGTCCGGGAGGCGCTGAGCCGGGTCCGCTGGGGCCTCGTCGTGCTGGTCGTCGCCCTGTACTTCGTAGGCGCATGGCTCCGGGCCGTCCGGTGGCGCCTGCTGTTCCGGGAGCCGGAGGCAGTTTCCGTCGGCAACCTCTTCGCGGCGACGCTCGTCGGGTACATGGGGAACAACCTCCTGCCGGCCCGGCTGGGCGAAGTGGCGCGGGCCTACCTGGTCGGGCGGCGGGGTACTCTGTCCCTCGGCTACGCCCTCGGGACCGTCGTCGTGGATCGGGTCCTGGACGTCCTCACGGTGGTCGTCCTCGCCGGCCTAGCGCTCCCCTTCCTGCCGCTCTCCGAGGGGATGCGGCAGACCTGGGCGCTCGGGGTCGCCCTCGGCGGCGCGGCGTTCGCCGGCCTGCTGTGGGTCCGGTCGCAGGGACCGGAGGGCCCGCTCCTCGCGCCCCTCGCGCGCTGGGCGCCGGCGGGGGTGTGGGGACGGGTCGCACAGACCGCGCGCGCGCTGGCGGAGGGGGCGACGGGCTGCGACTTCCCGCGGCAGGCGCCGGCCCTCGTCGGGTGGACGGTCCTGCTGTGGGGGTCCTATGTCCTCACCGCGCAGGTGGCGTTCTGGAGCGTGGGGCTCGCCCTGCCCTGGACCGCGGCGGTCGCGCTCGTCGTCTACCTCGGGGTCGGCCTCAGCCTCCCCTCGGCCCCAGGCTACGTCGGGACCTTCCAGTTCTTCACCGTGGCCGCGCTGGCCCTCTACGGGGTCGAAGTGAGCGAGGCCCTCACGTTCTCGATCATCCTGCACATCTCGTTCTTCTTCCCGGTGACGGCCGTCGGGTGGGCCATCCTCGCAGCGGAGCACGTGAGGCTGCGGGACGTCTCCGCCCTCGGGGGGGTGGCGGGGCCGGGCAGCGGGGGGAAGGCGGGATGAAGCGGGACGCGCGCCGGGCCCTCATCACGGGGATCACGGGGCAGGACGGCTCCTACCTGGCGGAGTTCCTCCTCGAAAAGGGCTACCGGGTCTTCGGGATGGTCCGGCGGGCCAGCACCGAGAACTTCGAGCGGATCGAGCACATCAAGGAGAAGATCACCCTGGTCCAGGCGGATCTCCTGGACCAACTGTCCCTGATCACCCTCCTCAGGGAGGTCGAGCCGCACGAACTGTACAACCTCGCGTCCATGTCCTTCGTCCCGACCTCCTGGGAGCAGCCGGTCCTCACCGGGGAGTTCACCGCCCTCGGCGTGACCCGGGTGCTCGAGGCGATCCGGCTCGTCAACCGGGGGGTCAAGTTCTACCAGGCGTCGAGCAGCGAGATGTTCGGGAAGGTGCGGGAGGTGCCGCAGACGGAGAAGACCCCGTTCCACCCCCGGAGCCCCTACGGGGTCGCGAAGGTGTACGGCCACTACCTCACGGTGAACTACCGGGAGTCCTACGGGATCTTCGCGGTCAGCGGGATTCTGTTCAATCACGAATGCATCGCCGCGAACACGCCGCTCCTGGTGCGCGAACGGGACGCGGTCAACGTCGTCACGCCGGACGAGCTGGTTCCCCTTCGTCGCAAGGGACCGAGCCAGCAGAGCTTCGCCGCCCAGGGACTCGAGATCTGGGACGGGAGCGACTGGTCGGCGATTTGCTCCATCACTGCGACGCGACGCCGCAGGGGGGAGGCTGATCACGCGCTTCGATGGGTTGAAGCGCGCGGCGGGCTCGTGCGGGTGACGGCGCATCACCGGATGCTGGACGCCGACGGCGGAGAGGTGACGGCGCGCGATGTTGCGCAAGGGATGCACCTTGGCCTCGCTGGAGCGATGCCGCCGACACCCGGCTGGACGGCGCTGTCGCCAGAGCTCGCCGAGTTCCTCGGCCTGCTGGCCGCGGAGGGACACGTGGCCGTGGACGGCAACATCCAGTTCACGAATACCGACCCAGTGCTGCGCGAGCGCGTGGCCACGCTCTGGTCGAAGCTCTTCCTCGGGACCTCGGCCGTCCGGTTTGCGCCTTCGGGCTGGGACCCCTCGCAGACCGTAGGCCAGCTCTACCTGAACGGGGGCAGCGCGCTGCGCGCCTGGCTCCGCGAGCAGCTCTACCACCGGTCGGGGCTCAAGCGCGTCCCCCGGCTCGTCCTGAATGCGATGCCCGAGATTCAGCAGAGGTTCCTCTGCGGGTACTACGCAGGGGACGGGCTGCAGGCAGGCGGCGGGGACAGCGTCAAGACGAACAGCCCGGTGCTCGCGCAGGGCCTCTACTGGCTGTACGCC
>JACPAU010000024.1 GCA_016180705.1 Candidatus Methylomirabilota bacterium | reverse complement strand
CGCAGCGCTTCCAGTGCCACATCGAGCCCGGTCTTGTTACGGAATTTGAAGCAGTCCACCACCGTCTTGGCCGGGCTGTAGACGCGGATCGTTGCCCCTTTGACGCGGTGCTCGTCCACGCCGCTCTTCAGCGCCTTCCCCGACAGGTGGACGATCCGCAGCCGTGGGCTCCCCCTCCTGGGCCGCCAGGCCTTCTGGTCAATCGCGATCCAGACCTCGAAGGGGATCTGGGTGGTCAGCTCGTGGAAACGGAGCGCCGACAGCAGGCAAACCACGCCCCGCGGAACCCGCTTGCAGGCCTCTACCAGGCTTTGGTGCTCGGTGGGAGCGGCCCCGGGAAGCGTGTAGAGGCCACGGCCCACCCGCTCCACCTGGCCGCGACGTAGGAGACGCTGCAGGTGCTCGCGCTGGATGCCATGGCGATCCAGATCGCGCGGGCGGAGCACGCCTGCTTGGCGCACCAGCTCGAGAGCCCTCTGAGTATTAGATTTCACGTCCAGGCCCACCTGTTACGAGACCGCGGTACATGTTAACAACTACCGATGTTTTGTAACACAAGGGCAAACGGGCGTCAAGCTCAAACGCTTTCTAGGCTCGCCTCAACCGATCCTGAGGCATAGGGCTTACCTCCCCCGTCCGCTCAGCCCCCTACCAGGTGGCGGCGCAGTTGGTGGGCGGGGGTGTAGTACCGCCGCACGAGCAGCGCGAGGAAGAGGACGCTCGTGAACGCGACCGCCGCCGTGAGCATCAGCATCACAACGATCTGATACCGGACGGCCACGAGGAATCAGCGCCGCGCGGATCGCCTCCTGTCGCAGCCCTGCTAACGCCTCCGGGGCCGGGAACCCCAGGGCGAGGAGGGTCTCCACCTCCGGGACCCGGTTCTTCAGTTCGGCCTGGAAACGCTCCCCCGCCAGCGCCGCCCCGTTCATCGCGTTCCCCACGATCATGCCGGCGATGGGAATCACATACTGCGGGTCGAACCAGGGCCGGACGCCGATCACCACCTCGGTCACGAAAACGAGGGTGAGCCCGGACCCCGCCGTCAGGGCGATCGCGGCGAAGGCCGTGATGCCGGCCACCCGTCGCTTCAGCCGGGAGACCGCCGTGTGGGTCGCCACCAGGACCATCACGGCCACCGCGCCCAGGACCGGCGCCCAGTGCTCCAGGGCGAAGATCGCCCGGAGCACGTAGCCGACCAGGAACAGTTGGAGGAAGGTCCGAACGGTCGCCATCAGGAGGGAGCGCTCCAGGCCGAGGCGCTCCCGGAAGGACAGGACGAAGACCACGGCGATGAGGAGCAGCGCCGCGGCAAGCCGCCAGGGAGCGATGTCAAGGACCTCGGTCACGGCAAACTCCCGGCGAGGAAGTCGCGGACGGCCGGGTGCGTCGGGTGCTCCAGGGAGGCGCAGGTCTCGGCGTCCACGATGACCTCGCCCCCGGCCAGGAAGAGGAGCCGTCCGGAGAGTCTCCGGACGACGTTCAGGTCGTGGCTCACCACCACCAGCGTCAGCCCCTTCTCCTGATTGAGCGTGGTCACAGTCTCGATCAGGTGCCCGGCGGCCACGGGGTCCAGGGCCGACGTCGGCTCGTCGAGCAGGAGGACCTCCGGGCGCATCAGGAGGACCCGGGCGATCGCAACCCGCTGTTTCTCCCCCCCGGACAGCTCGCCCGCCACGCGGTCCAGGAAGGTCGCATCCAGGGCCACATCCTCCAGCGCTCCGCGGAGATCCGCCTCGGTGAGCGCCGCCCGGCGCTCCCGGGGACGCCGCAGCAGATTGTCCCGGACCGTCCCGTCGAACATGACCGGAGTCTGGAGGGTGAGCGCGATCCGCCGGCGGATTTCCAGGGGATCGTAGGTGCGCAGGTCCTTCCCGTGGAAGAGGACCTTCCCCTGGTCGGGGTCCTCGAACCGGTTCAGCAGCCTGAGGAGCGTGGACTTGCCGCCGCCCGAGGGGCCGACCACGTTCAGGCGCTCTCCGGCCTTCAGGGTGAACGAGACACCGCGCAGGACCTCGCGCCCGGCCGCCCCGTCCCCGCCCTGGTAGTGGAGGGAGACGCCGCGGCACTCGAGGATCACCACGGGCACCCGGCCTCCCGGGACGGCGCTTTTCTGTTGACGGGATGCGGAGGGCGGGAGTAGAGAGGAACGCCGGAGGTCGAACGGTGCACGGACTGCCGCCGGACGAGATCGCGAGGCACCTGGCTCACCTGCCCGGTTGGACCTTCGACGGGCAGGCGGTCCTCCGCGAGTACCGGTTCCCGGACTTCCGGTCGGCCCTGGCCTTCGTGAACAGCATCGCCGACCTCGCGGACATCTCCGGGCAGCACCCGGAGATCCGGATCGCCGGGCCGCGGGTGACCCTCGCCTGCAGCAACCGGATCACCAAGCGCGTCTCCCTCCAGGACATTCAACTCGCCCGCCAGATCCAGAACTACGCGGAGACCCAGGAGACCCTGGCGGGCTGAGCCCCCCGGGCCCCGCCGCCCTACCCCCCCGCGTTCAGGCGCAGCACCTCGAGGACCAGTCCCGCGGCGGCGGCCACGTCCGCCAGCACGCAGTGCTCCTCCGGCGTGTGAATGGCCCGCTGGCCGCAGCCGATGCCGACGGCCTGGATGCCGTTCGCGTTGAAGGCGTTCGCATCGAGGCCGCCGCCGGTCCGGTGCGTCCGGACCTCAACGCCCACCCGGCGGGCCGCCTGCCGAAGGAGGCCGACGAGGCGCGCCTCGGCCGGCACCGCCATCCGGGTGTACTGGCGGGTGACCTCCACCTCCACCCGGGCCTGGTAGCGCGTTCCGTCCACCGTGACGGCGTGCCGCGCCGCCGCCGCTTCGAGGCAGCCGCGCATGTGGGCCACCTGGGCCCGCAGCTTGTCCTCGTCGTGACTCCGGGCCTCGGCCCGGAGCCGGACCAGCCCCGGGACCACGTTGACGGCGCTTCCTCCCTCGATGGTCCCGACGTTGGCCGTGGTCTCCTCGTCCAGGCGCCCCAGGCGCAGCGCGGCGATCGCCTCGGCCGCCACCCGGATGGCGTTAATGCCCTGCTCGGGGCGGACGCCGGCGTGGGCCTCCCGCCCGTAGATCCGGACCTCGAGCCGATCCGCCGAAGGCGCGGCCGTGGTCACCTTCCCCGGCAGGTCCCCGTCCAGGACGAGCGCCTCCTTCGCCCGGAGCCCTGCGGGCTCGAGGTGGGTCGCCCCGAGCCGCCCCACCTCCTCGCAGATCGTGAAGACCACCTCCACGTCCCCCCGCGGGAGGCCCCCTTCCACCGCCGCCCGTAACGCCTCCACGATCGCCGCGCAGCCCGCCTTGTCGTCGGCGCCGAGGATCCCGCGCCCATCGCTCCGGAGCAGGCCGTCCTCGCGGACCACCCTACCGGTCCCCCCGGGGACGTTGTCCATGTGGGCATTGAGGAGGAGCGGCGGGGCGCCCGGCACCGTCCCCGGCAGGCGCGCGATGCAGTTGCCGACCTCGCCCCCGACTTTCTCCCCCGCGCCGTCGAAGGTGACCGCGGCCCCGAGCCCGCGCAGGTCCTGCGCGAGACGGGCGGCCACCGCCCCCTCCCGGCGGGACGGACTCGGGATGCGGAGCAGGGCAATGAGGTGCTCGACGAGCCGGTCGGGGCGGATCACGAGCGGTCCCTGCGCCGACCGGACCGACGCCGGTCCTTCCCACTCCGCCGTTCCGGGAGGCCCGTGTGGATCCCCTGCTCATCAATGAAGACGATCTGCCTGGGGTCCACCTTGAGTCGGCGCCGCTCTCCCTTCCGGCGGGCGGGCGTGGCGCGGCGCCGCTCTCCCTTCCGGCGGGCGGGCGTGGCGCGGCGGCTTTTGGATGCTCTGCGCGGCATGGTCGCCTCCTCTGCTGCACGTAACGGCGGGTCCCGAGGTGCAACGAACGACAGGGGCCCGCCCGCGCCGCAGGGCCCCTGCAACGCGGCGGGCCCGCACACGTGCACCCTCTGCTAGGTGGCCGGCGGCCGCCCTCCCCTCCCCTGCAGCGCTTCCTGCTCCAGCAGCGCGCGGAAGGCCTCCGGGTCGGTCACCGGTGCCGAGCAGGTGAAGTGGCGGCAGACGTACGCCGTCACCTGCCCGTCCACGGCGCGCTTGCCCTCGACGAGCGGGCCCGCGAGCGGGCCCGCCGGAGCGCCCGGGTCCACGTGGGCCAGGACGCGGTTCGGCAGGTGCCGGCGGTGGACGACTTCCCGCATCGCCCGCATCGCAGGCGCCTCCCGGGGCCCCACCAGGACCACCTCCACCGGGCCGCGGGTGGCGAAGTCGAGGGCGAGCAGGAGGTGCCCGAACCCCGAGGGGCTCTGCTCCATCGCCCGGAGCAGGCTCCCGAAGACCCGGTCGGCCATCCGCCGGTAGGCCTCCTCGCCCGTGAGCGAGGCGAACCGCAGGAGGTTCATCGTGCCGACCGCCGCCCCGGAGGGGATGGCCTCGTCGTAGGCCGACTTCATCCGCGCGACGAGGCGCTCGTGGTCCTTCGCGGTGAAGAAGAAGCCCCCCTCCGCCTCGTCCCAGAACTGCTCGAGCGTCACGCGGTGGAGCGCCTCCGCCCGCCGGAAGAACCGGTCCTCCAGCGTCGCCTCGTACAGGTCCAGGAGGGCCGCCGTCAGGAAGGCGTAGTCATCCAGGTAGCCGTTGAGCTTCGCCTCCCCCGCCGTCCAGGTCCGGAGCAGCCGCCCGTCTTTGGTCAGGTGCCGCTCGATGAACTCCGCGGCGCGCACGGCCGCCTCGAGCGCCGCCTCATGCCCCAGGGCGGCCCCGGCGGCCGCACAGACCGAGATCATCAGGCCGTTCCAGGCGGTCAGGATCTTCTCGTCCCGGCCCGGCTTCACCCGCTTGTCCCGCGCCCCGAATAGCTTGCACTTGACCTGCCCCAGGAGCATCCCGATCTCCTCGGGGCTCTTGTCCAAGCGCTTCGCGAGCTGCTCCGGGGTCGACACGACGTGCAGGATGTTCTTCCCGTGCTCGAAGTTGCCGGCCTCGCTCACGCCGAACGCCCGGCTGCAGAGTTCTCCCAGGTCCTCTCCCAGGACCCGGAAGATCTCCTCTTTCGTCCAGACGAAATACTTGCCCTCCTCCCCCTCGCTGTCGGCGTCCTGGGTGCTGTAGAAGCCGCCCTCGGGGTGCTGCATCTCCCGCAGGACGTAGCCCACCGTCTCCCGCGCGATCCGGCCGAAGAAGGCCTCCCCGGTCGCCTGGTGCGCGTGCACGTACACGCCGATCAGTTGGGCGTTGTCGTAGAGCATCTTCTCGAAGTGCGGGACGAGCCAGCGGGCGTCCACCGAGTAGCGGTGGAAGCCGCCGCCCACCTGGTCGTAGATGCCCCCCTCGGCCATCTTCCGCAGGGTCAGGACGGCCATGTCCAGCGCGAACGCGTCCCCCCGGGCCCCGACCCGCAGGAGCAACTCGAGCGCCGAGGGCTGGGGGAACTTGGGCGCCCGGCCGAAGCCGCCGTCCACCGGGTCCACGGAGCGGGAGAGGGCGCGAACGGCGGCGTCCACCACGGCGGCGCTCGCCTCCCCCGCAGAGGGCTGGAACCGGTTGAGGTGACCCAGGGCCTCCAGGAACTGGCCGACCGCCTTCCGGACCTCGTCCCGGTCCTCCCTCCAGGCCCGGGAGACCGAGAGGAGGACCCGGGTGAAGGACGGGAGCCCGTGCCGGTCCTCGGGCGGGTAGTAGGTCCCCCCGTAGAACGGCTCCCCGTCGGGGGTGAGGAAGGCCGTGAGGGGCCAGCCGCCGTGCACCCCCATCATCTGGACGGCGCTCTGGTAGATCCGGTCCAGGTCGGGCCGCTCCTCGCGGTCCACCTTCACGCAGACGAAGTGCTCGTTCATCACCTGCGCGACGCGCGGATCCTCGAAGGACTCCCGCTCCATCACGTGGCACCAGTGGCAGGCGGCGTACCCCACACTGAGGAGGATCGGCTTGTCCTCGGCCTTCGCCTTCTTGAGGGCCTCCTCCCCCCAGGCGTACCAGTCCACGGGATTGTGCGCGTGCTGGAGCAGGTAGGGGCTCGTCTCGCGGCTGAGGCGATTGGTGTAAGCGTGATCCATCTCGTCCTCGCAACCCGCAGGAGACCGCGCCCCGGCCGGCGCGAGTCAGTCCGAGTTTAACACACGGATGGATACCTCACCAGGGGAGGAGGGGGAGGGCCAGGACGAGGCCGCGGGCCAGCGCCGCGTAGAGGAAGCAGAGGGAGGTGACGGCGAGGGCCCGGGTGAGGATTCCCCCGGCCAGGAGGGCCCGCGTGAGGAGCGCGTGGGCCGCGGCGGCCACGAGCGCGAGCGGGAGCGCCCCGGCGGCCGCCATCCGCAGGAGGGCCTCGCCGGGGGTGAGGGCCTCGGCCCGGACGGCGACCGGGCCGAGCTGGAAGATCAGATAGGCCCAGACCGAGACGGGGATCGTGAAGGCCAGGAGGGCGAGGCCCGCCACCAGGCGGAGCACCCTACGCCGTCTCCCCGAGGGCCCGCCGGAGGGCCCCGAGGAATGCGCGGATATTGCGCGCGTTCTGCCCCAGGTCGCCCCGCCCCACGCGGGAGGCGGAGATCACGGAGACGGTCGTGCGTCCCGCCTTCGCGGCAACCCGGATCGTCACGTCATCCACGAAGCGCCAGAGCCGGGTGCGGGCCTCGGCCTCGATCAGGCCGGTGGCGGGGTCGGCCTTCACGACCGTCCACCGGGGCAGCGTCCGGGCGACGGCGAGGGCGACGTTGAAGACGCGGCCCGCGGGAAGCGCCACGGTGAGCGGTTGCAAGGCGGGGTACTCCGGCGTCGCACCCGTCTCGACCCGATTGATGACCGGCCAGAGGGAGAAAACGCCGACGCGGGAGAGGAAGGGGAGGACGTAGAGGGCCACGAGGGCGACGGCGCCTCCGAACGCGAGGAGGCGGAGGAGGCGCCCCACTATGGGGTCCCCTCCGGCGCCGGCCGCCCGCCCGCCGCGGCATGCAGGAGGGCCCACCAGCGGACTTCGAGCGGGCGCTCCGTGGCGTTGTAGACCGTGAAGGTCCCGTCGGGGGGCGAGGGCGCATTGGCGAAGAGGGCACCGGCGGGCACCTGGTAGGAGACCCGGCCCTCCGGCGAGACGACGGCCAGGTAGACGGTGACCTCCGCAGCCCCGAGTCCGTGGGGGACGGTGGCCCGGCCGGGCTCGAGGCGCGCAAAGCCGAGCGGATTCGCGATGGGGTCCGCGAGCGTCCGGGCCGACGGCGGGACCGTCACCACCCCGGACGCAACGATGGGCAGGGCCTCGAGGAGGCCGGTCAGGGCCCGCTCTAGAGCCTCGACGCGCTCCCGCAGGGCGCGGACCTCATCGGAGAGGGCGCGCGGTGGTAGCGGCGTGCCGGGCCGCGCCGGGACCTCGGCCGGCCCCATCTCCACGACGATCCCCGGCGGCTCCGTCGCGGGAGGCGCCTGCTCCGCTCGGGCACGAGGCGCGCCCGCGAGCACGCTGAGCATCAGAACGATCGTGGTCGCCCGGACCCGGCTCTTGCCGCGCGCATGGGACATGCTGCATTCTGGCGGGCCCGGCAGGCGTTTGTCAAACGGCACATGGCCGGGCGACCGTCAGCGGGCCGCCCCGCGCCGCCTGAGGCGCGCCGTGAGGACGACGGCGGCGAAGATCGCGAGCGCCGTGAGGACGACGGCGCCGCCGGCCGCGAGCGCCAGGTAATAGGCCGCCGTGAGCCCGAGGAGCATCGCGAGCAGGGCGGTCCCGATGGCGGTCGCCAGGGCCCGGGCGAAGCCCTGGCCCACCGCGAAGCCGGTGAGGGCGGGGATCACGATCATGGCGCTCACGAGCAGGACCCCCACCATGCGCATAGCGACCACGACCGTGAGAGCGGTGAGCACCGTGAGCAGGAGGTTCAGGGCGCCGACCGGCACCCCGCTCGTCCGCGCCAGGTCCTCGTTCAGGGTGATGGCGAGGAACTTCGGGTAGAAGGCGACCAGACAGGCCCCCACGAGCGCGCCCAGCCCCACGATGACCCAGACGTCCTCCGGGCTCACGGTCAGGATGCTGCCGAAGAGGATGGCAAAGAGGTCCGCGTTGAACCCGCGGCCCAGGCTGATCAGGACGATCGCGAGGGCGAAGCCGCCCGAGAGGAAGACCGCGAGGGACGCGTCGCCCTGGAGGCCCCCCCCGCTCCGCAGTCGCTCGATGGCGACCCCGGCGGCGACCGTGACCGCGAGGGCGCCCCACACCGGCGAGAGGCCGAGGAGGAGGCCGAGCGCGACCCCGGCCAGCGCGACGTGGGCCAGCGTGTCCGCGATGAGCGAGAGGCGGCGCGGGATCAGGAAGACGCCGATCGCCGGGCAGACCAGAGCCGTCACGGCGCCGGCGAGGAAGGCGCGGTGCATGAAGCTGTACTGCAGGAACTCGGGCAGCATAGGTTAGGGATGATCGTGCGCGACCACGCCCACCGAATGCCCGTACAAGGCGCTCAGGGCGGCGTCGCTCAGGAAGTCACCGGGGGGGCCGTGGAAGACGAGGCGGCGGTTCAGGCAGGCGACCCGGGTCACCTCCCGGGTCACCACGCCGATGTCGTGACTCACCAGGATCAGGGTCACGTGCCGGTCGTGGTTGAGGTGCCGGAGGAGGGCATGGAAGGCGCCCTGGGCCTCGGGGTCCACACCCCCTGTGGGCTCGTCCAGG
>JACPAU010000299.1 GCA_016180705.1 Candidatus Methylomirabilota bacterium | reverse complement strand
GCAAGGAGATGGTCGCGCGCCAGATCCACCAGTGGAGCCCCCGGCGCTCCCGCCCGTTCCTGGCCCTCAACTGCGCCGCCCTCTCCGAGACCCTGATGGAGAGCGAGATGTTCGGCCACGTCCGCGGGGCGTTCACCGGCGCCGTGGCTCACAAGAAGGGGCTCTTCGAGGAGGCGCAGGGCGGGACGCTCTTCCTGGATGAGGTGGGGGACACGCCGCTGCCGATCCAGGGCAAGCTGCTCCGGGTGCTGCAGGACCGGGAGATCCGCCCTGTGGGGAGCACGCGGAACACCCGGATAGACGTCCGCATGATGGCGGCCACGAACCGGGACCTGGAGACGCTGGTCAAGGAGGGGAAGTTCCGGGAGGACCTCTACTTCCGCCTGAACGTGGTCAGCCTCCGCCTGCCGCCCCTGCGGGAGCGCCCGGAGGACCTCAAGCCGCTCGTGGAGCACTTCCTGAAGCGGTTCGCCCGGGAGATGAAGCGACCCGCGGCGCTTCTCACGCCCGAGGCCGAGGCCCTCCTCGTCCGGTATCATTGGCCGGGCAACGTCCGCGAACTCCAGAATCTCATGGAGCGGGCGGTGGTCCTCACCTCAGGGGACCGGATCGAGCCCGCGGTTCTGGGGCCGGCGCTGCAGGCCCAGCCCTCGGGGGACGCGCTGCCGCTGCACCTCCCATTCCACGATGGGGTCAAGGCCTTCAAGCGGCAGATCCTCCGCCACGCCCTCGAGCGGAGCGGTGGGAACCAGACCCGGGCCGCCCGCCTGCTGGGGCTGCAGCCCACGTACTTCTTCCGCCTCATGCGTACGCTGGGTCTGAAGCCCCCCAAGCCGTCCTAATCCTCACGTCCAATAGTTCAAACTAATAAATCACTATTTTTATAAAGAGTTACTTGTAATTATCTCATCCTAATTCTTAGCATAGTTTTCACTCCATTCGGGCCGTGTCGGCGACGGCCTCGGGTCACGCCGCGGGGTCTCCGCTGGATGTCGCCGGCGCCTCCCCCGTGCCGTCGCAGGCGGGACAGGAGAGCACCCCACGGCCCTGACAGGTGTCGCAGGGGCTCACCCCACCGCCGGTGTCCCAGTCGCCCCGTTCCCCCCGACATTCGGGGCAGGGGATGACCTGGTCGCCACTGCAGGTCGCGCAGAGCGGCATTGCAACCCTCCATGAGAGGGCCGATTGTATCGGGCGAGGCGCGACCCGCGCAAGGCGGGGGAATCCCGTTGACAACGGCTGCTTCCCTTCACTAGGCTGCCCGCCAGCCCTCCGGAGCGCGCCATGCCCGATACCGATCTCCCGCTGGGAGGCATCCGGATCCTCGACCTCACCCGCGTCCTCGCCGGGCCCTTCGCCACCCGCCTCCTCGCCGACCTCGGGGCCGATGTCATCAAGGTGGAGGAGCCGGGACACGGCGACCCGGGCCGCGGCGCGAAGGGCCCGGAGTGGGCCGCGCGGGGCGGGCCCGGAGTGGGCCGCGCGGGGCGGGAGTCCCATGTTCATGGATTTCAACCGCAACAAGCGGAGCCTGGCGCTCAACCTGAAGGCGGAGGAGGGGCGGGTCATCTTCCGGCGGCTCGCGGCGACGGCCGATGTGGTCGTCGAGAACTTCCGTCCCGACGTGATGGACGCCCTGAACCTCGGGCCGCAGGCCCTCCGGGTAGCCAACCCCAGGCTCGTTTATTGCAGCATCTCGGGCTTCGGGCGGGACGGCCCTTACCGGGGCCGGCCGGCCTATGATCAGATCGCGCAGGGGATGGCGGGCCTGATGAGCGTCACCGGAGACCCCGCGGGAGAGCCCATGAGCGTCGGCACCTCGATCGGCGACTCCATCGCCGGCATCTATGCGGCCTTCGGGATCGTCACGGCGCTCCTCGACCGGGCCCGGACCGGGGTCGGGCAGGAGGTCCAGACCTCCCTTCTCGAGGGGCTCGTCTCCTGCCTCTCCTGGCGGGCGCACGACTGGCTGGGCCTGGGGGAGGTCAGCCCCCGGACCGGCAACCACCTGGGAGTGGGAGCGCCGTTGCGATCTCCAGTGGGAGCGGCTGTGCCAAGCACCCGGCCTGGCGGACCTGCTCGCGGAGCCGGGCCTCGCCACGATCCCGGGCCGGGTGGCGGCCCGCGAGCGGCTGACGCGGCTCATCACGGAGCGGCTTCAGGCCCGGACGGTGGCGGAGTGGGTCGAGATTCTGAACGGGGCCGGGGTTCCCTGCGGCCCCATCCTCCGGATGGACGAGGTCTTTGCGGACCCACAGGTCCGGCACCGGCAGATGGAGTTGCAGATGGAGCACCCGAAGGCCGGGACGGTCCGGATGATCGGGTTCCCGGTCAAGTTCAGCGGCGGCAGCGGCGCCCTGAGGCGCCCGGCGCCGCTCCTCGGGGAACACACGGAGGAGATCCTGCGGGAAGTCGGCTACGGCCCCGGGGAAATCGCCGGACTGCGGACTCGGGGCGTCGTGGCCTAGAGACGGCGCGGGGTGACGGTCGCCCTGCGCCGGGGAGGAACGGATGCGGAGAGTTCGGATGCGTGACCCGGTCGCCGTCGCACTCCTGGGGGCGGCCCTCTTCTCGTTCGCGAGACCGGCTTCTGCGCAGGAGCGGTGCGGCCAGATCTACCCCCACATCAAGGACAGCCAGCTCAGGGTGGCGACGCTCGGGCAACCCGGGGACCGCCTCCTGTCCAGACTCTACAACACCGACCCGTCCTTCACCGCCCGGAACACCACCGTCCTCGTGACCTTCTGGAACGCCGCCAACCAGCCCATCGAGAGCACCTGTGTGCGCCTGGGGGACGTCCGGCCCGGCGAGGAGGTGGACTTCGAGGTCCTGAAGCCGGCCGGTACCGCCCGCATCAGCGTGGGCGCCCAGTCCACCTGGGACCGCTGACCCCGCTCCCCCGTTGCCCCCACCTTTCGAGCCACCGCGGCAAAGGGTCGTCCTGCGAGTACGGGACCCCGAGGCGCACGGCGATCTCCGCCTTTTGGAGCTCGCGCCCCAGGTAGGCGGCGTGCTCGGCCGTTCCGGGGAGCCGCCGCCTCAAGATGGCGCGGCAGAGTCCGGCGGCATCCCGGCCCAGGAAGCGCCGCGTGAGGGTCCCGTCCCGTCGGTAGTGCTCGCAGCAGATCCGCCCGTCCGCGGTCGGCGCCAGGATCACGAAGTAGCCGGTGGGGTCGAGGCCGTGGTCACGAGGGCTCGCCGGGGGGGCCTCCACCGTCACCCCCCGAGGCAGCCGCTTGGCC
>JACPAU010000013.1 GCA_016180705.1 Candidatus Methylomirabilota bacterium | reverse complement strand
GGCGGGGGGCCACCCCTGCGGGGCAGAGGGGCTTCCGGACCTCGTGGGGGTTGGCGAAGCGAAACGGACGCTCGTTCTGGGGTTCCCCTAAGGGCACAGAGGGAAGGGAGGGACGGTATGTACGAGATGACGCGTCGCGACCTGATCATCTCTTCTGCGGCTGCGGCGGCGGTGCTCGGCCTCAACGGCCGGGTGGCGTTCCTCGGCACTGCGCATGCGCAGAAGGCGATGGAGCAGGGCTTCCACCGGTACAAGGTGGGAGACATCGAGGTCACGGCCCTCTATGACGGCGTCTGGGAGAAGACGCACGATCCGGGCTTCATCAAGAACGCCACGCTGGACCAGACGAAGGCAGCGCTTGCCGCGGCCGGCCTGCCGACCGAGTTCGTGCCGATCCCGTTCACGCCCAGCGCGGTGAAGACGGGCGGAAAGATCGTGCTGATCGACACCGGCACCGGCAGCGGTCAGACCGGCGGTCCGAAGGCGGGCACTTTCATGAAGCACCTGGCGGCCGTCGGCATCGCCGCGGACGCGGTGGCCGTCATCATCATCTCGCACTTCCACCCGGATCACATCTCCGGGCTGATGACGAAGGCGCCGGAGAACAAGCGGGTCTTCCCGAATGCGGAAATCCTCGTGCCGGCCGCCGAGTACAAGTTCTGGATGGAGGCGGTCATCGAGGGGCTGCCCGAGGGGCGCCGCCCGCTCGCGAGGCGGATCCAGGAGATGTTCCCGCTCATGAAGGACAAGGTGCATCTGTTCGAGGGCGACAAGGAACTCGTGCCGGGCGTCCGGCCGATCTTCGCCCCGGGCCACTCGCCGGGCCACACGGCCTTCCATGTGAGCTCGGGCAAGGATCAGCTCATCATGCTCGTCGACACGACCCTCATTCCTGCGCTCTTCGTGAGGAATCCGGGGTGGCATGTGGCGAACGACCAGGATGCGGCCATGGCCGAGGCGACGCGCCGCAAGCTCCTCGACCGGGTGGTGGCCGACAAGGTCACGGTCACGGGTTATCACTTCCCGTTCCCGGCCGTGGGCACCATCTCCAAGGACGGCAGCGGCTACGCGTTCAGGCCGGCCTGAGCAACCGGACCCTGAGCCGAAGGCGAGAAAGCAAGACGGCCGAGGCGCATGGCGCCTCGGCCGTCTCTTTCTTGCCTGGAGGGCGGCGATCTCCTAGCCGCCCGAGGATCTGACCACCGCCTTTTTCCGCCTGGTCGGCCTGCGGGCCACGGGAGGGCGCCGGACCCCACGGGCCCCACGGTGCTCCATCAGGGCCACGAAGGGTTCGACCAGATCCGGGTCCCGCCAGCCCTTCGCCGCCTCCTCCCGCAGGATCGCCGCGGCTTCGGAATGCGGGAGGGCCGGCCGGTAGGGGCGCGTGGTGGTGAGGGCCTCGTAGACGTCCACGAGCCCGACGATTTGGGCCGGCAGGGAGATCGCGTCCCGGCGCAGACGGTCGGGGTAGCCGCTGCCATCGAGCCGCTCATGGTGCTGCCGGATGACCGTCGTCACCCCCTGGAAGGTCTTGAGGGGACGGAGGAGATCCGCCCCGATCACGGGATGCTGCTCGATCACCGCCCGTTCCTCAGTACCGAGGGGGCCGGGCTTGAGCAGGACGGCATCGGGAATGCCGACCTTCCCCAGGTCGTGCAGGAAGGCGCCCCGGGCCGTGGTCTCGACCTCCGGTCCGGGCAGGCCGACGCGCTCGGCCAGGGCGACGGCGGCCGCGGCCACCCGCTCGCAGTGGCTTCCCGTGTATCGGTCCCGGGTGGCGATGGTCTGGGCCAGGGCCCGGAAGACCACTTCGGCGTGCTCCAGTTCGTCCGTGAAGGCTTTGAGCTTCAGGAGGGAGCGGACGCGGGCGCGCAGCTCTGCATGGCTGACCGGCTTGGTCAGGAAGTCGTCTGCGCCTGCCTCGATTCCCTTCAGCCGGTGGTCTTCATCCCCCTGGGCGGTGGTCAGGACGATGGGCACGAGGCGGGTCGCGCGCTGCTGCTTGAGTTCCCGGCAGACCGCGTAGCCGTCCCGCCTCGGCATCATCACGTCCAGGAGGATCAGCTCCGGGGCGGCCGCGGCCACGTGCTGCAGGGCCTCCAGGCCGTCGGAGGCGGACGCGACCTCGTATCCCTCGGCCTGCATCACGGCGGTCAGCAGCTCCACGTTGGCCGGGTTATCGTCCACGATGAGGATCCTGGCATTCCGCGTGGACACCCGCGTCGCGTTGGCCATCCCCTGTTCCTCCATCGTGGCTAGCCGCCGCGCGCCAGCAGCCGGGTGACGACCTCGAGGAGTTCCCGGGGATCCAGAGGCTTGCGGAGGTAGCCGTCGCAGCCCGCCTCGAGAGCCCAGGCCCGCTTGTCCGGCAGCAGGTCGGCGGTGACGGCCACGACCGGTACCCCGCGCGTTGCCGGATGGGCCTTGAGCTGACGCGCGAGCGTGAAGCCGTCCGGGCCGGGGAGCTTAAGGTCCAGGAGGATCAGGTCCGGGTGCTCCCGCTGGACCCGCTCGAGCAGGTCCACACCGTCCTCCGCCTCGAGGACAGTGTACCCGGCCGGTTCCAGGAGGTCGGCGACCAGTTCCCGATTGAGCGGCTGGTCATCCACGACCAGGATCGTCCGACGACTCATCGCTCTCCTCCTGGGCGTCGTCGTTCTTTTGGCGGGGAGGAGCCAGAGGCAGGTGCACCGTGAAGGTTGTCCCTCGCCCCGGGCCTTGAGAGGTCACCGCAATGCTTCCCCCGTGGAGCTCCACGAAGTTCTTCGTCAGCGCCAAGCCGAGCCCGGTCCCCTGGTAGCGCTTGGAGGCGGGTGCCTCGAGCTGGGTGAAGGGCTGGAACAGCTTCGGCAGGTCCTCCGCCTGGATCCCGATCCCCGTGTCCGTTACGGCGATCTCGATGAGGCCGTCCTCCGCCTTGCGGGCGGCCACGGTGACCTTCCCGCCATCGGGCGTGAACTTGACCGCGTTCGAAAGGAGGTTCAGGAGGATCTGCTTCAGGCGGACCGGGTCGGCGGTCATGGAGGGCGGGGAGTCGTGCGTGTCGAGGTGGAGCCGAATCTGCCTGGCATCTGCCTGGGGCCGGACGTCGGACAGGGCTGCGGTCAGAGTGTCACGGATGGCGAGGGGCTCCGGCCGCAGCTCGAGCCGGCCCGCCTCCACCTTGGAGAGGTCGAGGAGGTCGTTGATGAGGGTCAGGAGGTGCCGCCCGCTCGTCATGATGTTGCTGACGTGCCGGGTCTGCTTCTCGGTCAACGGGCCGAAGGTCTGGGTCAGGAGGAGCTCCGAGAACCCGATGATCGAGTTGAGGGGGGTCCGCAGCTCGTGGGACATGTTCGCGAGAAACGCGGACTTGTGCTGGGACGCCTCTGCGACCTCGTGCACCGCCTTCTGGAGCCGCGTGTTGGCCGCCTGCAGCTCCCGGGTCCGGTTCTCCACCTTGCTCTGGGATTCGGTCAACTGCTGATTGACCCGGCAGAGGTCGTCGAAGGTCGCGAAGAGCAGCTCGATGATCTGCTGCTTGTCGGCAGTGATGGTGAGGTCCCGGTTGGCCACCCGCAGGGTCACCTCCATCTCCAGGTGACCCTGTTCCCGCAGCTCCAGGTTCTCGAAGATGCGTTTGACGCGGGCCAGGAGGTAGTCGTCTTCGAAGGGCTTCGTGATGAAGTTGTCGGCCCCCCGCTCCAGGCCCCGCAGGATGTCCTCGGGGGTATTCTGTTGGGTGAGGAGCACGACAGGGATCCGCTTCGTCCTCGGGTCCGCCTTCACCTCCTGGCAGAAGGCGTAGCCGTCCATCTCGGGCATCATCACGTCGGAGATGATCAGGTCCGGACGCTCGAGCTTGAGCCTCTCGAGCCCCTGCCGGCCGTTCGCCGCCAGGTCTACTCGGAATCCCTCTCCCTCGAGGAGCAGGCGGACACGCTCGGCCTGGGTCGGGCTGTCCTCGACGACCAGGATCTTCCGCATCATGACGATCCCCTCTCTAGCCCCGCGTCACGAGGGAACGAATCGCGGGCGCGATCTGCCCCCGTGGGAGAATGTACTCGGCTGCCCCTAGCCGGATGGCCTCCGCCGGCATCCCGAAGACCACGCTCGTCGTCTCGTCCTGGGCAATGGTCACCCCGCCTGCCTCCCGGAGTTGCCGCAGGCCGGATGCCCCGTCTCGGCCCATCCCCGTGAGGACGACACCTACTGCCGAGCGGCCGTAGGCCTCCGCAACGGAGTGAAAGAGGTACGACGCCGAGGGGCGGAAGCCGTCCTCGAAGAGGTCCTTCGTGAGGCGGATCCGGCCATCCTTCGTGATGCCCATCTGGTAGCCCTCCGGAGCCAGGTAGACGACCCCAGGACGCACCCCCTCTGCGGGTGCGGACACCTTCACTTCCAGGGGCGTGGCGTGCCCGAGCCACTGCGCGAGCCCCTCGGTGAACCCCGGGGCGATGTGTTGCACGATGAGAATGGCGGGCGCGAAATTGGCCTGGAGCCCTGCCAGGATCTCCGCGAGCACCTGCGGCCCGCCGGTCGAGGCGGCGATGGCAACCAGCCGGATCGTCCGGTCGGAGGGACCAGGAAATGACGGAGGCGTGACGGGGCGCTCCCGCCTGGGGAACCGCCGGACCACCTTCACCTCCGCCATGAGCTTCACGGTCTCCACGAGCCGCCGGGCGCTCTCGGCCTGGGCCGGATGATCCGGTCCCCGGGGCTTGTCCACCAGCGTCACGGCTCCGGCCTTCAGCGCCTCGAAGCTTATGGCGACCTCGTCCCGGTCCAGGCTGGCGCTGACCATCACGATAGGCGTGGGGATCCGCTCCATGATCCGCCGGGTCGCCTCGTAGCCGTCCAGCCGAGGCATGTGCACGTCCATCAGGATGACGTCGGGCTTCAGCTGCTCGGCCTGCTCCAGGGCCTCCTGGCCGTCCCGGGCGAGACCGACTACCCGCAGCATGGGGTCCTGCCCGAGCAGGTAGGCCAGGTACTCCCGCGTGACTGCCGAGTCTTCTGCCACGAGAACGCGGATCATCCATCCTCCACGAGCGGCCGGTTACACGAGCCGGCGGATGATCTCCAGAAGGTTCGACTGGTCGAAACTCGACTTGATGATATAGGCGTTGGCGCCCACCTCGATCCCCCGCTCCTTGTCCTCCCGGGCCTCGAGCGCGGTCACGAGCACCACGGGGAGTTCGGCCAACTTCCGGTCCGCCCGAATCCGGGCCGTCAGCTCGAAGCCGTCCATCCGCGGCATGTCCACGTCCGACAGCACCAGGTCAAACTCCTCGCTCTTGAGGAGCGTCCAGGCCTCGACGCCGTCCACGGCCACCCGCACCTGGTAGCCGGCGGTCTCCAAAAGGTTCTTCTCCATGGTCCGGGTCGTAATGGAGTCGTCCACGACCAGGATCGTCTTCCGCCGCGCCTCTTCCGGGGGGACGGCCGGGGACGTCGGCGGCCCGGGCTGCTGTTGCGCTGACCGCAGGAGATCGGCGGGGCGGAGGATCAGGACCACCTGCCCGCTCCCCAGGAGGCCCGCGCCGGCTACGTTCTTCACCCGGACGAGCGGCGGTCTCAACTCCTTGACCACCACCTCCTGCTCGCCCAGGACCTCATCGACCAGGAGCCCCACGCGCTCCTCCCCGGCCCCCACGATGACGCAGGGCAGCTTGCGCCCGCCCTCGGGCGACTCGGCCCGCTCCGCGGCGCCGAGGAGGCGCGCCAGGCTGGCAACGCCCAGGGGATGTCCGTTCCAGCGGATGGCCTCCCGCCCCTCCACTCTTTCGACCTCCCCTGGAGCGATGCGGATCGCCCGCTCGACCGCCTCGGTTGGGAGCAGGTAGGACTGCCCGGCTGCCTGGACCCGCAGGCCGCGGAAGGTGGCGATGCTGGCCGGGAGGACCATCCGGACGCTCGTCCCGGCGCCCGGCCGGCTCTCCAAGTTGACCTGGCCTCCGATCTGTTCCACCCGCTCCTTGACGATCGCCAGCCCGAGGCCGTGGCCCGAGACATCCGTGATGATGGCGCTCGTGCTGAGGCCCGAGCGATAGACGAGCGCCAGGGCTTCCTCCTCCGTCAGTGCCTGAACCTCCTCCCCGGTCAGGAGACGGCCCCGGAGTGCCGCCGCCTTCACCTGGGCCGCGTCGATCCCCTGCCCATCGTCCTCGACGCGGATCTCGATCCGGTTGCCCTCCAGGGAGGCGACGCTCACGGCCACCCGGCCCCGGACCGGTTTGCCGGCCTGCACCCGGGCCTCCGGTGGCTCGATGCCGTGATCCACGGCGTTCCGCACCAGGTGGATCAGCGGGGCCTTCATCGTCTCGAGCACGCGCCGGTCCACCTCCAGGTCGCCGCCCCGGATCACCCACTCCACGTCCTTGCCCTGCTCTCGGGCCAGGTCCTGGACCATCCGCGGGAAGAGGTCCAGGACCGTGGAAGCAGGCATCATCCGGAGGCCCCGCATCTCCTCCTGGAGGCCGTCCACGGCCCCTCTGATCATCCGTTCGTCGCGGACCAGATGGCCGGCCAGCTCCCGGGCCTGGGCCTCCAGGGAGCGCAGCCCCGCGTCCAGGTCCGCCGGGAGCGCGGCAATCGACGCGTTCGGGTCGCGCGGTCTCTGGCCTGCCCGGGGCCGATTCAGGGCCGCCCGGTAGCGACCCAAGGCCTCGACGAAGGCCCGGGCCTCCCGGGCCCGCTCCGCAGCGGCGAGGTTGGGGGCGAGGAGCTCCTCGGCCTGGAGGAGCAACGCATCGAGCCTGGCGGTGGGGAGGCGAATCGTGTCCGTTGCGGGGAGCGAGGGCGCCGGTCCCGAGTGGGCTTCGGCAGGAGGAGGGGGAGTTGCAGCCGGCTCAGCCGCCTCGGCCGCCGGGTCGTCGCTGACACGCTCGAGACGGTCGATCAGTTCTCTCACGCCTGCCGGGGCTTCGCCGCCGGCGAGGAGGCGGGCCACCCCGTCAGTGCCTTCCTGGAGGCGCTGGAGCAGGGGACGGGAGAGCGGCAGGCGTCCCCGTGTCATCCGGCTGAGGAGGGACTCCAGCGCCTGGCAGAGCGCCTCCACGTCCATCAGGCTGACGGAGCGGGCCGCCCCCTTGAGGGTGTGGACCTCCCGGAACGTGGCCTCGACGAGGCCGCCGGCCTCGGCCGCAGGGAGGCCGCGGTCCAGTGCCACGAGGTTCGCGGTGATGGCCTGCAGGTGCTCCTCCGCCTCCACCCGGAAGGTGGCGAGCAGCCGGGCCTTGATGTCCTGGTTCTTGCCGGCCATCCCTCAGCCCCTCGCGGCCCCGGGCCCGTCCTGGTTCCCCCCTGCCGCCACCAGGGCCGTGAGCCGGCGCGCCAGCTCGTTCAGGTCCTGGGCCGCCCGCTCCACCTGGCGCGTCGAGGCCATGTTCTGGGTGGAGGCCTGCTGGATGTTCTGCATCGCGACCGCCACCTGGTCCATCCCGGCCCCCTGCTGCTGGGCCGAGGCGAGGATCTGCTGCGCCGCCTGGGCGGACTCGGTCACCCCGTCGGTCAGGACGCGGATCGCCTCGCCGGCGCGGGTCGCCACGCCCACCCCCGCCTCCGAGGCCTTCACGCCCTGCTCGGCCGCCATCACCGCCGCCTGGGTCGCCCGCTGGATCTCCTGGAGGATCCCCCGGACCTGGCCGGTGGCCTGCTTGGACTGCTCCGCCAGGGCCTTCACCTCGGCCGCCACCACGGCGAAGCCCTTCCCCGCCTCCCCGGCCTTGGCCGCCTCGATGGCCGCGTTGACCGCCAGGAGGTTCGACTGCTCGGCGAGGTCGTTGACGGTCGCGATGATCTCCGCGATGGCCTGCCCCTGCTCGCTCAGGCCCAGGATGCGCTCGGCGATCGCCTCCATGCGGGCCCGGGCCTCCTGCATGGCCTTCACGCTCTCCTCCACCGCCCGCCGCCCGTCCTGGGAGGTCTGCGCCGTCTTCTGCGCGGCCTCCGCCACCGCCCGGGCCTTCTGGGCCGCCACCTGGGCCGTCTGCTTCACCTCGTCCACGGTCGTGGAGGTCTCCTGGACCGCCGTGGCCTCCTCGGCCGTCCCGGAGGCCTGCTGGGTCGTGGCGGCGAGGATTTCGGAACAGGCGGAGGCCAGCGTGGTGATCGTGCCGCGCAAGGGACCGGTGATGGAGCGGGTCACCCCCCAGGCGATGCCGACCCCGGCCGCGAGTGCGATCCCTGCAGTGAAGAGCATCGCCCGGAAGGCCCGGGAGGCCGCGCCGAGGGCCGACGCCGTGATGTCCTTCGTGCGAGGCCTCTCGGCAGCCACGAGGCGGCGGACCAGGTCGCGCTCCTGGTCGCGTGCCGGTACGACCCGCCTGTTCAGGATCTGGATCGCTTC
>JACPAU010000290.1 GCA_016180705.1 Candidatus Methylomirabilota bacterium | reverse complement strand
TGAGCGCTTACGGCCGCTCGAAACTGGCCGGGGAAGACGCGGTGCGGGCGGCCCGCCTCGAGCGGGCCTGGATCGTCCGCTCGGCCTGGCTCTACGGCTCGGGCGGGAGGAATTTCGTCCGGGCTATCCTGGACCGGGCGGCGCAGGGGGAGCCCCTCCGGGTCGTGAGCGACCAGGAGGGCTCGCCGACCTACACGGTGGACCTGGCCGCCGCCCTCTGCCGCATCCCCGCCGGAGTGCCGCCGGGAACCTACCACGTGACCGGCACCGGCAGCGTGACGCGGTTCGCCTTCGCCCGGGCCATCCTCGACCGGGCCGGGATGGGGGACGTCGCCGTCCAGCCCATCCCTACCGCGGAGAGCGGCCGGCCCGCCCCCCGCCCCCTCTACTCCGTCCTCTCCAGCGAGAAGTGGGCTGCGGCGACAGGAGCCCCCCTCCGCCCCTGGCCCGAGGCCCTCGAGGCCTTCCTCTCTACCCTGGCCCTCCCGGCCGGGCCGCGGTGATGCGCGGGGCGAGGCGGGACGGCCGGCGGCTCCGGGTCCTGGCGGTCGGCCTGCTCCTGCCCATCGCCCTCCTCCTGCGCCCCGCCCGCCCGGCCGCCGAGCAGCCTCCGCCGCCTCCCGGGGCGATCCAGCCGGACCTCCCGGTGAACGTGACCGCCGATCGGGTAGAGTGGGACCGGGCCAACCGGCGCATCACCGCCCGCGGCAACGTCCACCTCGAGCACAAGGACGCCGTCCTGCTGGCCGACGAGGCCGAGGTGGACGAGGCGGCCCAGACCTTCGAGGCGCGCGGCCGGGTCGTCCTGATCGGGCCCGAGGGGCGCCTCGAGGGGGAGCGGCTTCTCTACGACTACGCGAGCGGGCGGGCGACCATCTGGGACGGGCGGGGCCTCGTCCTGCCGGCCACCACCTTTACCGCCACGGAGATCGTCCGCGAGGACCGGACCACCTACCGGCTCACCGGGGTCACCTTCACCACCTGCGCCATCTGCCAGAGCCCCCCCTACGACTGGGAGGCCCGCGTCGGCTCCGCCACCCTCTACACCGAGTCGCACGTCGTCGGGACGCACGGCTCCTTCTGGGTGAACCGGCTCCCGGTCCTGTACACCCCCTGGTTCGCTCGTCAAGCCCCAGTTCTTCTGGGCGATCAGCGAGTCGCAGGACGCGACCGTCTGGGCCACCTACCGCTCCGAGCGCGGCACCGCCCCCGGCCTCGAGTACCGGTACGTCCTGGACCCGCAGAGCCGGGGGAGCCTGAAAGCCGAGTACCTGCGCGACCGCGTCACCGACGACGATCGGTACGTACTCCAGGCGAATCACCGGCAGGTCTTCACCGAGCGCCTGGACGGGAGCCTGGACCTCGACCTGCGAAGCGACAAGAATTTCCCCCGGGAGTTCGCCACGGAGGCGAGCGAGCGGACCCAGCTCTTCACCGACTCCAGGGCCTCCCTGACCTATGCGCTGCCGCTGCACCTCGCCGCCTTCTCGGGGTCCTTCACCGAGCAACTGCGCGAGGCAACTCCGGAGGACGACGAGCGGCTGTTCCGGTCGGACCTCGCCCTCACGTCGTTCGCCCAGCCGCTCTTCGGCGCGCCGGTCCTCTTCGCGCAGGAGTCGAGCGGCTCCTACCTCGACCGGCGGGACGACGTGACGGTCGGGCGCTTCGACCTGCACCCCCGCCTCGGGCTCCCCCTCCCCCTCGGCCGCGGCCTGACCTGGAGCACCTGGCTCGGCGGGCGCCTCACCGGCTACACCTCCGACCCGCGCGCCGGCGAGGGGGGAGAGGAGAGCCGCGAACTCTTCGATCTCGGGAGCGACCTCACCTGGAACCTCGGCCAGACCTACCGGGTGGACGCCCTGCGCGTCGCGGCCGTCCGGCACCTCGTCGTCCCCCGCGTGGGGTATCGGTTCATCCCGCAGACCGACCAGACCGGGCTCCCTCAGGTGGACGCTGTGGACTTCGTCGCGCCGCAGCACCACCTCCTCTTCGGTCTCGAGAACCGCTTCCTGGTGAAGTTGCGGGAGCCCGATGGCTCGACCCGGGTCGTGGAGGTCTTCACGGTCACGGCCGAGCAGGGCGTGGCTCTCCGGCCCCGCCGCCGCACATTCGCCGACCGCTACCTGGCAAGCCTGCAACCGACCGACCCGATCCGCACGGTGGCAAACGTGGTGCCCCTGGGCGGCACCCCCGGGTTCTCCGAGGCCGACGAGCGCCGCTGGTCGAACTTCGTCCTGCGCGTCGCCATCACGCCCCCCGGCATCGTGGACGGGGGCGGGAGCGTCGCCCTCGACCCGGAGAATGCCGAGATCAAGGAAGCGAACGGCCAGGCCAGCCTGCGCCTCACCGAGTGGCTGCGGCTGAGCGCCGGCTACACCTTCGACCGGGGGGACCCGGCGCCGCTCCGGACGCCGCTCGAGGGCTACGTCGGGACCCTCACCGCCACCTTCGGGCCGGCCTGGGAGGTGGGCTACGGCCTGCGCTACGACGCGAAGCGCGAGGTCTTCCTCGAGAACCGGGTGGACGTCACCTACCGGACCTGCTGCTGGCAAGCGAAAATCAGTTACTTCCACCGGGAGGGGCTCGGGGTGGACGCGACGGCCACCGGCCGGACGAAGGACGACGACTTCCAGTTCACCGTGGACCTGCTCGGGTTCAAGCGCGGCGGGCCGTGAGGGATCCGAGGGGCATCAGGGAAGCAACTCGAAGGCAGGGGAGTGCCGCGGCCGGAACAGCGAGAAATGCCGTCGGTGCGTCGTGAGGATCTGTCGGAGCCCCAGTCGCTCCGCGACCGCATAGAGGATGTCCATGTCACGATGGGCCCGGGGCTTACCGCCCGAAGCC
>JACPAU010000012.1 GCA_016180705.1 Candidatus Methylomirabilota bacterium | reverse complement strand
AAGGCGATCGCGCGGGAACTCCGGGTGGACGTCATCCGGATGCTGGCGGAGGCCGGGTCCGGTCACCCCGGAGGCTCCCTCTCGGCCGCCGACATCGTGACGGTCCTCTTCTTCCAGAAGATGCGCCATCGCCCGGCGGAGCCGGACTGGCCCGACCGCGACCGGTTCGTCCTGAGCAAGGGCCACTGCGTCCCGATCCTGTACGCGGCGCTGGCCAAGGCCGGCTACTTCCCCCGGGAGGAACTCCTCACCCTCCGGAAACTCAACTCGCGCCTCCAGGGCCACCCGGACCGGGTCCGCTTCCCCTACGTGGAGGCCGCCACCGGCTCCCTCGGGCAGGGGCTCTCCCTGGCCCTGGGGATGGCGCTGGCCGTGCGGCTGGATCGGCGGCCGAGCCGCGTCTACTGCATGATCAGCGACGGGGAGACGGAGTCGGGGCAAGTTTGGGAGGCGGCGCTGGCGGCCCCGAAGTTCAAGACCGACAACCTGACCGTGATCCTGGACTACAACAAAGTCCAGCTCTCTGGGCGCGTGAAGGACATCATGGACCTGGATCCCCTGCCGGAGAAGTGGCGGGCCTTCCGCTGGCACGTCCTCGAGATTGACGGCCACGACTTCACCGCCGTCGGCAAGGCGCTGGACGAGGCCGAGGGCACGACCGGCAAGCCGACCATCATCGTCGCCCACACCGTGAAGGGCAAGGGGGTCTCCTTCATGGAGGGCAAGTGGGAGTGGCACGGGAAGGCCCCCAACCGCGAGGAGGCGGAGCGGGCGATCCAGGAGCTGCAGGCGGCTCCGGTCTAGGCGCGGAGGCGGCATGGGCAAGGCATCCCGCCTCGCCTTCGGCGAGGCGCTGGCGCGGCTGGGCGGGGAGCACCCCGAGGTCGTGGTCCTGGACGCGGACCTGAGCAAGTCCACCATGACCGACCTCTTCGCCAAGAAGTACCCGGAGCGCTTCTTCGAGATGGGGATCGCCGAGGGGAACATGGTCGGGGTCGCCGCCGGGATGGCGCTCGCGGGGAAGGTCCCGTTCTGCTGCTCGTTCGCCTGCTTCGTCGCCGGGCGCTTCGAGCAGATCCGGATGTCCGTCGGGTACAACCGGTCCAACCTCCGGATCGTGGGGACCCACGCGGGGATCGGGATCGGGGAGGACGGCTACAGCCAGATGGCCACCGAGGACATTGCCTGCATGCGGAGCCTCCCGAACATGGCGGTCGTCCAGCCGGGCGACGCGGTCGAGACGGAGCGGGCGGTGGAGTACCTCGTCCGGCACCGGGGCCCCGTCTTCCTGCGCCTGACCCGCCAGAAGCTGGAGGACGTCAACCCGCCCGACTACCGGTTCGAGTTCGGCCGCGGGGTGATCCTGCGGGAGGGCGGGGACGTCACGCTCGTGGCCACGGGCGGGGTGGTGTGGGAGGCGCTCAAGGCGGCCGAGGCCCTGGGGGCGAAGGGCGTGGCGGCCCGCGTGGTGAACATCCACACGATCAAGCCGCTGGACGAGGACGTGATCCTGGAGTCCGCCCGCCGGACCCGGGGGATCGTCACGGTGGAGGACCACGGCATCCACGGGGGTCTGGGGGGCGCCGTGGCCGAGGCGGCGGCCCAGGCGGGCGCGGGCCCGGTCCGGCGCATCGGGGTCCGGGACTTCGCGGAGTCGGGCGACCCCGCCGGGCTGTACCGCAAGTACGGCCTCTCGGCCGACCACATCGTGGCCGAGGCTGAGAAGCTCCTCCGGTAGCCGCCTCCCCCCGGATCGGCCGCCCCCTACGTATGGCGCACCCTGGCGAGTTCCGGTTCTGTCCCTGCTGCGGGTCTCCGCTCACCCCCCGACGCCTCAAGCCCGCGGAGCCGGAGCGGCTCGCCTGCGCTTCCTGCGGCTTCATCTACTTCCTGGACCCCAAGCTGGCCGCCTGCACCATCTGTCCCCTCGACGGGGGGATCGTCCTGGTCCGCCGGAGCATCGAGCCGGCCTACGGGAAGTGGGTCATCCCGGGCGGCCACGTGGACCGGGGGGAGGCGGTGGCCGCGGCCGCGGTGCGAGAGACGCGGGAGGAGACGTGCCTGGAGGTGGCGGTCCGGGACCTGATGAACGTGTACTCCTACCCCGGCGTCGCGGTGGTGGTCGTGGTGTACGTCGTCGAGATCCTGGGCGGGCGCCTGCAGGCGGGGGACGAGACCCTGGAGGCACGGGTCTTCGCGCCTGGCGCGATCCCGTGGGAGGACCTGGCCTTCCCGAGCACGGCCGACGCCCTCCGCGACTACCTCAGACGTTCCGGCACCTGAGGCCGGGCCGATGACCTCCTTCGCCGGGGGTGATCGCGTTCCTCTGCTCCGACGAGGCGGAATGGATCTGCGGGCAGACCATCGTGGCGGACGGCGGGCTCACCCTGACCGCCCCCTCCCCGACTGAGTGAGGGCGCCGGTGAGCCCCGAGCCCATCGCCAAGAGCGCCAAGGTCCTCATCGTCGAGGACAACTACTTCTTCATCCAGCTGCTGAAGGATACGCTGGGGAGCCTGGGCTGCCAGGTCTTCGTCGCCCGCAACGGGATCGAGGCGCTGGATCAGGCCTGGGAGCACCAGCCCCACCTCATCCTCCTGGACGTCATCCTGCCCGAGGAAGACGGGTTCGCCGTGGCCCAGATCCTCCGGGGCAACGAGCGGACCAAGGGGATCCCGATCATCTTCGTCACGGCCCGGGTGGACCTGGACGACCGGAAGCGCGGGGTGAGCCTCGGGGCGGTGGACTACATCACCAAGCCGCTGAACCCGCCGGACGTCCTGATGCGCGTCCGGCGCGCCCTCCTGCGGCTGCAGCTCCCCTCCCTCTCGAGCCGCCTGGCTCTCACCGACAAGGCGCGCGAGGTCCTGGCGGGCAAACGGCTCGCCCCGTCACTCCAGGAGAAGCTTCAGCTGTTCGACGGGAGGCACACCATCGAGTCCATCCTGGCGGCGCGAGAGGACGACGTGGAGCTGCTGGAGTTCGCGGTCCGGCTCCTCCAGGGCGGGATGGTGGTGGTGGCGGGGGAGGGACCGGCGGGGCAGGAGGGGGCGGGCGAGGTCAGTTCAGGAGAGCCTGCTGCATTCTGAGGGCTCGGAGCTGCTCCCGGACCTTCTCCGCGTCCTCGGGGGCGGGGGTCTGCTTCAGGTACCGGAGCAGCGCCTGGATGGCCTCTTCCGTCCGTTGGACCTGGGCGAGGAGGAGCCCCCGGTCCCGGATCTCGCGAGAAGCGTCGGGGGCGAGGAGCAGGATCCGCTCGACGCAGGACAGGGCCTTCGCGTATTGCCGGGTCGCCGAGTAGATCCCCTTCAGGTTCCCCAGCATCCGGGCTAGAATGGCCTTGGTCCCGGTCGCCTCGAGGAGGTCGCGCGAGAAGACGGCCCGCCCTTCCGTCTCCCGGTGCAGTAGCTTCCGGCAGTCGGTCTCGGTCAGGATTGCCCCCCGATTGAACGGATCCAGGACGATCTCCTCCCCCTCCCCTTCGAGCTTCACCAGGAAGTGGCCCGGGAACCCCACGCCGCGGATCGGGAGCCCGCCGTGCCGGGCGACGGCCATGTAGACCGTGGAGAGCGTGATGGGGATGCCGGTCCGCCGCTCAAGGACCTCGTTCAAGTAGGAGTTGCGGGGGTCGTAGTAGTCCTCCGCGTTCCCCGCGAAGCCGAGTTCGTCGAAGAGGTACCGGTTCAGGGCCTGCAGGGCAGAGCCGGGGGATTGAGCGCCCGCCGTCCGCCGCCGCGCCTCCTCGCCCATCCGGGCCAGGAGAGCCAAGTACGCCGCCACGTCCAGGTCGGGGTACTCCTCGGCCGCGATGAGGAGGGCGGCCTCGGCCAGGTCAATGTCCTGCTCGGGGCGCCCGACGCACGCGGCGAAGCGGGCCCGGGCTTCCGCCTGCCGGCTCATCCGCCCGTCCTCCGGCTCCCCGCTCTCCGCGCCCCGTCGGTCGCCGCCCGCCAGAGGCTCGGGGGGGTCTGTCCGGCGAGGCTCGCCACGACCACCTCGGCGAAGGCAAGGGCTTCGGCGGGGTAGGAGTTGGTCACGGCCACGCAGCGCATCCCGGCCGCCTGGGCGGCCCGGACCCCCGCCATCGAGTCCTCGATGGCGAGGCACTCGGCCGGCGCGATCGGGGGACCCGGCCGGGGCGTCGCCGCGTTGAGCCGCGCGAGCGCTGTCCGGTAGATCTCGGGGTCGGGCTTCATCCGCCGGATCTCCTCGGCGCTCACGATGGCGGCGAAGCAGGAAGTGAGGGCCGCCCGCGCCAGCGCCGCCTCGATCTCGTCCCGGAGCGCCCCGGAGGCGATGGCCAGCGGAGCATGCCCGGCCGCCGCGCGCACGAAGTCGGCCACGCCGGGGAAGAGGCGGTACCCCTCCCGCATCCGGGCGTGGTAGCGGACTCCCTTGCGCCGGATGAGGTCCGTCAGCGCGGCCTCCGTCACGGGCCGGCCCATCCGCCGGAGGGCCAGGGCGAAGGCTCCCCGGTCGTCCAGGGCCAGGTAGTCCTGCCGGTACTCCGCGTCGCTGAGCGCAAAGCTTTCCTCGGCGAGGACCTCCTGCATCGTCGCGCAGTGGACCGGCTCGTCGTCCAGGATGACGCCGTTGAAGTCCAGGACGAGGGCGCGTGGCCCGCTCACCAGGGGATCTCCTCGGTCCCGGCGCGCCGGCTCGCGAGGCGGGCCAGGACGAAAAGGAGGTCGGAGAGGCGGTTGACGTAGGCGAGGAGGACGGGGGAGACCGTTACCGTGGCCGCGAGCGCGACGATGCGTCGCTCGGCCCGCCGGCAGACCGTCCGGGCCAGGTGCAGGACCGCCCCCGCCGGGCTTCCCCCCGGCAGGATGAACCGCTTGAGCGGCGGGAGTTCGGCCTCGGCCCGGTCGATGAGCGCCTCGAGCTCGGCGACGCGGGACTCGTTGAGGCGCGTCTTTTCCTTCCGGGCCTTCACCCCCCACTTGGGGTCGGCCAGTTGGGCTCCGACGGCGAAGAGGTCCCGCTGCAGGTCCTGGAGGATCCCCTGCAGTTCGACATCGGTGGTGTTGGCTGCGGCCACCCCGAGCAGGGCGCTCGTCTCGTCCACGGCCCCGTAGGCCTCCACCCGCACGTCCGCCTTGCTCACGCGGGTCCCGTCGAAGAGGCCGGTCTTCCCCTTGTCCCCCGTGCGGGTGTAGATCTTCACCGCGACCTCCGGGTCGCCAGCCTGCCCCGCTGCCAGCGGGCATAGGCGCGGCAGCGCGCCCGGAACGGGCAGGCCCCACAGCGGGGCGAGCGGGCGGTGCAGACCAGCGCGCCGAAGTCCATCAGGGCCTGGTTGAAGGCCCAACCCTTCCCCTTCGGGATGAGCGAGGCCGCCAGCGCCTCCAGCCGGGCGACCGTCCGGCTCGGGGAGGAGGAGCGCCGGGCCACGAAGAGCCGGCTCAGGACGCGGGTCCCGTTGGTGTCCAGGGCCGCCACAGGCTCGTCGAAGGCGAAGGCCAGCAGCGCTCCGCTCGTGTAGCGGCCGACGCCCGGAAGGCCCTCGGCCTCCTCCCGCGTGCGGGGGAAGCGCCCGCGCCGCTCCCGGACCACGGCCCGGGCGGCGGCGTGGAGGTTCCGCGCCCGGGCGTAGTAGCCCAGGCCGTCCCACGCCTCCCGCACGCGAGCGGGGGAGGCCGCCGCGAGCGCCTCGACGCTGGGGTAGCGGCGCAGGAACCGCGGGTAGTAGTCGAGCACCCGCGGGACCTGCGTCTGCTGGAGCATCACCTCCGAGACCAGGATCCGGTAGGGGTCGCGCGTCCGGCGCCAGGGGAGATCGCGGCCGTGCCGGGCGAACCAGCGGAGGAGCCCCCGGGCGAAGGTTTTTCCCCAGGCGGGGACGGTTCCGCGATCTCTCACGGGGGTGCGGGCAGCCGCCCCTCCCGCGCGATCCGGGCGGTGAGGGTGCGGTCCGCCTCCAGAAAGTCGTAGCCCGGGAGCGACGCCAGGGGCGCCCACTCCAGAGCCGCAAAGCTTCGGTTCGCCGGCTCGCCGGCAAAAGCCGGGACGGTGAAGAACCGCAGTTCGACTTCCGGACCGCCGGGGTACGCGTGTCGGATGCGGGCGACTTCGGGTCCCACCGTCGCCCGGATCCCCAGTTCCTCCCGCAGCTCGCGCGCGAGCGCCGCGGCCGGCTCTTCGCCCTCCTCCACCTTCCCACCCGGGAACTCCCACTTCAGGGGGAAGGGCTCGCGCGCGGCCCGCTGGCAAATGAGGATCTTGCCGTCCCGCACGATGAGGGCCGCGCTCACGCGCAGCCGCTGACGCTTCGCGGTCATCCGGCGGGCAGTGTAGCCTCCCCCCACCGAGGCTGGCAAGCGATACTTCCGCTCCCGCCGCGTCCGTCGCTCATCGGCCGGCCCCCTCCGGGCGCAAGCGATCGGCCAACTTCACCAGCGCGCGCCCGGCCACCGCATCAAGGCCGCTGGTAATGCCGACGAGGGTGTATGGAAGATGGCCGGTGACCCCGAGGAACGTCACGAAGAGGAGGACGATATCAATCACGCCGGGGTCGGGATTGGGGGCCCTGTCGAAGACGCGCAGGCGCATCATGAGGAGATAATAGAGCGTCGCCCATCCTGCAACTGACCCGAAGAAGTTCACCCAGAACTGGTGGACGCGAAGAGACTGCGGCCATTTTTCAGTTGCCTTCACCTGAAAAATCTCGGGAGCCCAGTAGCCGTAGCAGAGGCTCGCGGCAAGCGCGATGAACCAGAACAGCCACGTCGGCATGGAATCCCCTCCTCTTCGTGCCGCCGTCCTTGGGGCGGGAGGCTCGGTCCTTCCTGCAATTAGCGCGTCCGGCCGGGCGGCTCGACCTCCGCAGGATGATCGTAAGCGATTCGGGCTCGTCTTTCCAGGTTTCCTGGAGGGGGGCCTGGAAACGGTGACGGGCTAGGCTGCGGGGGCGGCCAGCCGGAGCCGCCGGTAGGCGCTGAGGAGGTACGGGGCCGCGAGGGAGAAGGCGGACAGGATGAGGAGGACCAGCGAGAGCGGGCGCTCCACCAGGGTCCAGTAGGAGCCGTCGGAGAGGATCAGGGCCTGACGCAGCGACTGCTCCATGATCCCACCGAGGACGAGGCCCAGGACGGCGGTGGCGAGGGGGTAGTCGTGCTTCCGCATGTAGTAGCCGATCACGCCGAAGCCGATGCCCAGATACAGGTCGAGGAGGCTGTTGCTCACGCCGTAGATCCCGATGACGGAGATGCCCAGGATCAGAGGGTAGAGGAACCGCTCCGGGATGTCCAGGATCCGCACCCAGAGGCCGACCAGGGGCAGGTTCAGGATGAGGAGCATGGTGTTGCTCACGTACATGCTGGCGATGAGCCCCCAGGTGACGTCCGGGTGCTTCTGGAAGAGGAGCGGCCCGGGCTGGACCCCCAGCATCATTAAGGCCCCCAGCATCAGGGCGGTGGTCGAGGAGCCGGGGATGCCCAGGCTCAGGAGTGGGACCATGTTCCCCACGACGGCGGCGTTGTTGGCGGACTCCGGCGCGGCCACCCCGCGGATGTCCCCTTTCCCCAATGCGTCCGGGTCCTTCGCCAGGCGCTTCTCCACATTGTAGGCCATGAAGGAAGCGATCGTCGCTCCCGCGGCCGGCAGGACGCCGATGTAGAACCCGATCCCGGTCCCCCGCAGGATCGCCCCCAGGCTCTCCTTGAATTCCCGCCAGGAGATCCAGATCCGCCCGACCTTGAGCGCCCGCTGCCGCGAGCCTGCGTGCGTCTCCTCGATGGCCAGGAGGACCTCGGAGATGGCGAACAGGCCGATGGCCGCCACGATGAAGGAGACCCCGTCGAGGAGCTCCGGCACGCCGAAGGTGTACCGGGCGGTTCCTGTGGACAGATCCACCCCGACCGTGGCCAGCATGAGACCGAAGACCGTGGAGATGAGGGCCTTCGTGAGAGAGGCCCCCGCCAGGCTGGTGACGCTGGAGAGGCCCAGGACCATGAGGGAGAAGTACTCGGCCGGGCCGAACTTCAGGGCCAGGCGGGCGAGGGGGAGGGAGAAGAGCATCATGAAGACGACGCTGATGGTGCCGGCGATGAAGGAGCCGATGGCCGCGATGGCGAGGGCCGGCCCGCCCCGGCCCTGGAGCGCCATCTGGTAGCCGTCCAGGGTGGTGACGACGGAGGAGGCCTCGCCGGGGACGTTGACCAGGATGGAGGTGGTGGAGCCGCCGTACATGGTCCCGTAGTAGAGCCCCGTGAGGAGGATCATGGCCGAGGCGGGGGGCATCCCGTAGAGGACCGGGATCAGGATGGCGATGCCGCTCACGGGGCCGATGCCCGGCAGGACCCCGATGAGGGTTCCCACGAGCGCCCCCAGGAGGGCATAGCCGACGTTCACCGGCGCCAGGGCGATGGAGAACCCGTAGACCATGTGGCCCAGCAGTTCTTCCATCCTCAGCCCCCCGCGAATGGGGTCTATCGGTCGCCGACGATGAAGTGCAGCCCCGCGAGCTTGAGACGGATCGCGTCCCTCTCGGCCTGCGTCGCGTCCGGGTTCTCCGTGACTAGGCCGAGGGCGGTCTGGAGATGCCCGATGGCCTCCCGGTTG
>JACPAU010000011.1 GCA_016180705.1 Candidatus Methylomirabilota bacterium | reverse complement strand
CGGCCCACCTCCCCCCGGCGGATCTCATACACCTTCATCGCGGAGATTCGGAACTGCTCCCGGGACTCGGCGATGGAGGGGGTCCGGTGGCCCACCAGGTAGTAGCCTTCCTCGACCTCGCCGATGATCTGGGCCGGGTCGCTCTGGCCCGGAGCGAAGAGCGTGTTGTTCATCCGGATGAGCGGCACGAGGCTGGCGCCGGTGGCCGTGTAGGCGCCGTTCGGCTCCGCCGCCATGAGGGCGGCCGTCTGCCGGCTGTGGAGGAAGCCCCGGAAGATGCCCTGCTCGATGTGGAGGACCTTTTGCCCCGGCGTTCCCTCGTGGTCGTAGGGGGTATGGCCGTAGCCGGGCAGGCGCGGGTCGGAGTAGGCCGTAACGAGCGGGGAGGCGATCGGCTCGCCCACGCGGGACCGTTCGAGGTCGGTCAGGAGCCAGGACCGCCCGGCGTAGGCCGTTTCCATCTTGAGGGCCCGGTCCGCCTCGCAGGGGTGGCCCACGATCTCGTGGCAGAGCAGCGCATTGTAGTGGGGGTCCGTGACGACGGCGACCTCTTTCTCGGTGGTCGGGCACGGCGGCGCGGCGGTGAGCGCCAGGGCGTCTTCGGCGAGCGCGAAGGCGAAGGCGGGGAGGTGGGGGAGGGCGGTGTAGGGCGTGAAAACCCCGTCGGTGAAGACCTCCCAGCCTGCCGGGTGCCCCAGGGCGTCCGAGAGTTCCTCGCTTACGCCGTCCCGCTCGGCGACAACGGTTACCCAGCCCTGGGTGAGTGCCTCATCCTGGTCGAGGCAGGCTCCCTCCGAGGAGGCGAAGCAGTGCCGGGTCCGCTGCGTGAGCAGGTGGATTGCATTGTGGACGAGGGCCGGGTGGTGGTCGCGCAGGCTCCGGGAGGTCTCGAGGGCGAACGCGGCGACGGCCTCGAGGGGGATGGCCCGGGGGTCCACCCGGTAGTCGGCGGTGACGCGGTCCCGCCGGACCGGGATGGGGGCCAGCGGGAGGTCGGCCAGCGTCCGGGCGAGCCTGGGGAGCGCCTTCCGCAGTGCCGCCTTCCCGGCGGCGGCGGCCACGGCCCGGGCGTGGGCGCGCCGGCAGGCGGCGCGGAAGAGGCGGGAGAGCCGGGGGAGGTCGTCCACCGCCAGGTGGCCGCCGACGTACCCGGGGGCCGGGATCGGTTCGCCCGCAATCACCCGCACGCCGAAGGCGGCCCGGACATCCCGGCCGGCGACCCGGGGGCGCCCGTCCTCGGCCGTCGCCCGCTGGGCCTCGCGGACCTCGAGGCGGATGTCCAGGTAGCGGCACGCCGGGAGGCGGCGGGCGAGGTCCGCGGCCATCGCGGCCAGGCGTTCGCGGTGCGCCTCGATCAATTCGAGGGATAACTCTGCCATGAGACCCTCCGGGACCCATCCATTATATGCGGTCGGGCGGCGACGGGAAGGGGTGGCTCGGGGGATTTGTCGTTGACAGCGCGGGGCCGGTCAGTATAATCCCGGCATTCCGCCGCTCCCAACCGTGCCGGGGCCTCCCTCGGCGCGCCAGCCGCATGCGTTGGCCTGACCTCCGCGGTTCCGTTTGCTCCCGGCGTCCCGCCCGCACTGGGGGACCGGGGGTGCTGCTCTTCAGGGCGATGCTCGCCCTCGCAGTCCTCGCCGCGGCGGGCGGCCAAGCCGCGGCGGAGCCGACGAGGGTCAGGGTCGCGCAGGCGGGCGAGAGCCTGCTCTTCCTCCCGGCCACCGTGGCCTCCGCGCTGGGGTACTTCCAGGAGGCGGGCCTGGAGGTCACCCCGGTCGTCGCGGGGGGCGGGGGGGCCGAGGTGCGGGCCCTGCTCGCGGGGCGGGCGGACTTCGCGATCGCGGGGGGCCCCGAGCACCTCGCTGCGCTCGAGCGGGGAGCGAAGCTCCTCGCCGTCGCCAGCCTCGGCGATCGGCTGGCGATGGGCGTCGCCATCCACCTGGAGGTGGCGCAGGCCCGTGGGATCACGGCGGAGAGCCCCGTCGCCGAACGGCTGAAGGCCCTCAAGGGGCTCACCGTCGGAGCCAGCGGGGTCGGCGCCCTCTCCTGGCTGGTGGCGGAGGATCTCCTCCGGCGGGCGGGGTACACGCCGGGGCAGGACGTGACGATGCTCGCGGCGGGGGCCGGGCCGGTGCTCCTCGCGGCCCTGGAGCAGCGGAAGGTTGACGTCCTGGTCGAGGCCATCCCGGTCCCCGAGACAGCGGTGGATCGGGGCGCGGCGGTTCTGCTCGTCAACCTGGCGCGGGGGGAGGACCCGGAGCTGGGGGAGTTCCTGCTCGCTAGCCTTCTGGTCCGGCCCGACTTCGCCGGGCGCGAGCCCGACACCGTCCGCCGGACGGTGCGGGCCCTGCTGAGGGGGAGCCGGTTCATCGCCGACCGGAGCCCGGAGGAGATCGTCGCGGTCCTCGAGGGGACCGGGCTCAATAAGTTCCCCCGGGGGGTCCTGCAGGCGGCCGTCACGTCCCTGAAGGGGGCCTTCCCCCCGCATGGGCGGCTGAGCCAGCGGGCCCTCGACGTCACCCAGCGCCTGCTGCGCGAAGCGGGCCGGCTGCGCCGGAGCTTCACGCTCCTGGAGGTCTACACGCCGGCGTTCCTCCCCTAGGGGGCGCGCGGCGGGGAAGGCGGGGAAGCGGGATGAAGTTCGTCCGGTTCCGCGCGGGCGGCCGGGGCCGCTACGGCATCCTGGAGGACGGGCACGTCACGGAGATCGCGGGGAGCATCTACGGGCGGTACCGGCGCACGCGCAGGCGCCATCCGCTCGGCCGGGTGCGCCTCCTCGCACCGTGCGAGCCGACCAAAATCGTGGCCGTGGGCCTGAACTACCGGGATCACGCCGCCGAGATCGGCCTCCCGATCCCGGAGGAGCCGATCCTCTTCCTCAAGCCCCTGACGGCGCTCATCGGGCCCGGAGACCGGATCGTCTACCCGGCGATCAGCCAGCGGGTGGACTACGAGGCCGAGCTGGCGATCGTGATGAAGCGCAAGGCCCGGCACGTCCCCCCCGGCAAGGCGCTCCGCTATGTCCTCGGGTACACCTGCCACAACGACGTCACCGCCCGGGACCTCCAGAAGAAAGACGGCCAATGGACCCGGGCCAAGTCGTTCGACACCTTCGCGCCGCTCGGCCCCTGCATCACCACGGGGCTCGACCCCCACCGTCTCCGCATCGAGGCCCGGGTCAACGGGGCCGTTCGCCAGTCCTCCAGCACCGACCGCCTCATCTTCAACGTGCCGACCATGGTGGCCTTCGTGTCCCAGGTGATGACCCTGTACCCCGGGGACGTGATCGTGACCGGGACCCCTCCCGGCATCGGGCCGGTCGAGCGAGGGGACGTGGTGGAGATCGAGATCGAGGGGATCGGCGTCCTGCGCAATCGGGTCGTCTAGGACGCCGGGAGCGGCCGGCGCCGGGCGGCCGTGCGAAAAGGGATGGTCCGGCGGCGGGAAACAGGGTAGAATCTGTCGTCCCGTGCCGGCCGTGCGGCCGGCACGGCGTGCCGCGCGACGAGGATCGGGGGCCAGCGACCCGCTGGCTCCCCGGACGGTGTCCCGGGGAGGGCTCCGAGCACCTGCCTCGACTCCGGGGCATGGGAATGTAGCGCGTCGATCCCTCCCTCCCGAGCGCTGCATCCCAGGCCGGGAAGGACCGACGGGGTGTGCCCCCCAATAGCCACACCCCGGCGGGCCTTCCCGGCCAAATACTTTCCGGCCCCGCCCTGCGCGCCCACCCCCGCGTGGCAAACCTCCCTGTGGTTGGAGTATGCTTAAAGGTCGAGCGGGGTGCGCGATGTGGGTGGTGGAGGCCGAGGGGCTGCGCAAGACCTTCGTGACCGGGTGGCTGCGGCCGCGCCGGCGCGAGGCGCTGGCCGGGGTTTCCCTCCGCGTCGCCGCCGGGAGCATCTACGGCATCGTGGGGCCGAACGGGGCCGGGAAGACGACCCTCCTCTCCATCCTGGCCACGATCCTGACCCCGGACAGCGGGCGGGCCACGCTGCTCGGGCGCGACCTCACGCGGGAGCCCGCGGCCATCCGCCAGCGCCTGAACCTGGTCAGCGGCCACGCGAACTTCGTCTGGAGCCTCCGGGTCGCGGAGATCCTGGACTTCTACGGCCGCCTCTACGGCCTGGCGGCCCGGGCGCGGGCGCGGCGGGTCGAGGAGCTGCTCGAGTGGTGCGAGCTGACCCCCTACCGAGCGGTTCCCTACAACGAGCTCTCGACCGGGCTCAAGCAGCGCCTGGCCCTTGCGAAGGGGCTGATCAACCGCCCGGCGCTCCTCCTCCTGGACGAGCCGACCGTCGGCCTCGACCCGGACATGGCCCTAAAGGTGCGGGCGCAGATCGCGGACCTCAAGGCCCGGGAGGGGGTCACGATCCTGCTCTGCACGCACTACATGCGGGAGGCCGAGCAACTGTGCGACCGGGTCGCGTTCCTGAAGCGCGGCATGATCCTGGCCGAGGGTGCGCCCGCCGACCTCAAGCGGCGCCTCCACCTGGGTGACGCCATCCGCCTCCGGATGAGCGGTCCCGCCCCGGACCTCACGGGCCTGCCCGGCCTGCTCCAATGGGCCCTCCGGGACGGGGAGCTCACTTGCACCGTGGACGAGGCGGCGGCCCGCCTCCCGGGCCTCCTCGCCCTGCTCCAGGCCAAGGGGGTCCGCGTCCAGGAGCTCCGGGTCATCGAGCCGGACCTGGAGGACGTCTTTGTGGAATATGCGAAGCCACACCATTAAAGCGGGCGCCTTCTTCATCCGGAACTTCCGGATGACCCGGCGCAACGCCTTCACCCTCTTCGAGGTGCTCTTCTGGCCCGCGGTGGGGCTGGCCTCGGTCGGCCTGCTCACGCGCTTCCTGGCCCTCGACGCCGACACCACCGCCTTCGTGCTCACTGGGACCATCGCCCTCAGCGTGGTCCAGGTCTGCCAGCTGGACGTGGCCTATGGGCTCCTCTTCGACGTGTGGAGCAAGAGCGTCAAGCACCAGTTCCTGGCCCCGATCGGGGTGGGGCACCTGGTGGCCGGGTCCTGGGCCATGGGAGCGGTCCGGGGGGCGCTGGCCTTCCTCGTCATGGCGTCCTTCGGCGCCTGGGCTTTCGGCTTCGACTTCTTCAAGGCGGGCCTGCTGCCGCTCGTCCTTTTCCTCCTCGGGTGCCTCCTCAGCGCGGCGGGCGTCGGGGTCCTCACCTGCATCCTCCTCCTCCTGTTCGGGTATCGGGCCGAGGTCGCCGCCTGGTCGCTGGTCAGCATGCTCATGGTCCTGTGCGGCGTCTACTACCCCGTGGACCTGCTCCCCGCCCCGCTGGCGGCGGCTGGTCGCCTCCTGCCGCTCACCGGCATCCTCGAGGGGTTTCGGGCCGGCTACGGCTTCGCGCCGGCCACCGCGTCCCCCTGGGGGGAAGGGTTGGCCCTGGGGGTGGGCTATCTGCTGGCGGGCGGTTTCACCCTGCACTGGGCGGCGCGCTCCGCCCGCCGGAGCGGCATGCTCCTGCGCCTCTCGGAGTAGCGCCGTCCCTTGGCGGCCTGTCGCGGGACCGGTATAATCGCGGGACCGTCCGCGGAGGAAAGGAGCACGGGTGGCCGAGCCACGGGGGAGGACGAAGGGGGCCCGCCCGCCGGTCCGCCGCCACGTCTCGGCGGGGGGCGTCATCTTTCGGGTGCAGGAGGGATTGCCGGAGGTCGCCCTGATCGGGACCCGGCACGGGAGCGTCTGGGGCCTCCCCAAGGGGACGGTCGAGCCGGGGGAGGACCCCGAGCTTACGGCCCGGCGCGAGGTGCGGGAGGAGACGGGCCTGGATGGCGTGCTCATAGCGCACCTGGGCGACGTCCAGTACTGGTTCTACGAGAGGGAGGCCCGGGCCCGCGTCCACAAGACGGTCCATTTCTATCTGCTGGAGTTCGCCGGGGGACGCCCCGGGGACCACGACCAAGAGGTCGAGGAGGTCCGTTGGGTCCTCCTGCCGGAGGCGTACGCTCGCTTGAGCCACGACAACGAGCGGCAGATCCTCCGGCGGGCCTGGAGCCTCCTCCATGAGCGGGTTCCCGGCACGCCGGCGCCCCCGGCCGAGGAGGAGGATGCTGGACCTGGCGGCGCTGCGGAGGGTCCTGGCGGCGCAGCGGACCGCCCCCGCTGAGGGGAGCGGCCTGCGGCAGGCGGCCGTCCTGGTCCCCCTGACCGGCGGCGCGGACGGGCCGCGAGTCCTCTTCGTCCGCCGGAGCGCCGCGCTGCCGCTGCACGGCGGGCAGATCGCGTTCCCCGGCGGCACCTGGCGGCAGGCCGACGCGAACCTCCTCGCCACGGCCCTCCGGGAGGCGCAGGAGGAGATCGGCCTCCGGCCGACCGACGTGGAGGTCCTGGGGACCCTGAGCGACACCGTCACCGCCACCTCCCGGTTCTGCATCCGCCCCTTCGTCGGGTGGATCCCCCCCGGCACTGCCCTGGCGCCCGATCGCGCCGAGGTGGAAGCGATCCTTCCCGTTCCGTTAGCCCTGCTCCGGGAGCCGGCGAATTTCCGGGAGGAGCGATGGGAGCGCGACGGGCAGAGCGTGCCGGTCTACTTCTACCAGGCGGGCTCCGAGGTCATCTGGGGGGCGACGGCGCGGATCCTCCGGGAACTGCTGGCCGCCGTCGTCGCGCCGGCACCGGGACTGCCCGGGTGAGGTCGGCCGCCGCGGCCCCCGGGACCTGAGGGGTTCGGGAGGGCCGTGCCTGGCATGCGGGGCATCACGCGGGAGGAGTTCCTCGCCCGGCAGGAGGCGGCGCGGCGGGCCTCCGCCGCCCGCGGCCTCGCTGCCCTGCTGGTGGTCGGCCGGGCCTTCTACGATCGGCCGGGGAACCTGGCCTACCTCACCAACCACTTCCCCCCCTTCCCGACCGCCGTGGTGAGCGGCCGGATGCGGGGGCTGGGCCACGCCGCGCTGCTCCTCCCCACGGAGGGGCCGCCCGTTCTCGTGGCGGACGGGCCGGCGGTCCGGCGCGATCTGGTCGCCGTGGAGGCGGTGGAGGTGAGCAGCGACCTGCCGTGGGCCCTCGCGGGCGCCGTGCAGGCGCGCGGGCTCGCCACGGCTCGGATCGGGCTGGCCGGCGCCGACATCCTCCCCCTGGTTCTGTTCCAGGAGACCGCGGCGGCGCTTCCCGCCGTCACCTGGGAGCCGGCGGAGGAGATCGTGGGCGGGCTCCGGCAGGTCAAGAGCCCGGCCGAGCAGGCGCTGTTGCGGGAGGCGGCTGCGGTCGCGACGGCGGGGCTCGCGGCTGCCACCCTGCGGGTCGTGCCCGGGGCCACGGAGCGCGAGGTCTGCGCGGCGGGGACCGCGGCGGCCCTGCTGGCCGGCGCGGACTTCGTCCGCTATCTCCGGGTTCACTCGGGGCCGTGGGCCACGTGGGGCTCCCGGTGGCCCCAGGCGACCGACCGGGCGCTCGGCCCCGGAGACGTGGTGACGCTCGACATCATCGGCGCCCGGCAGGGCTACCAGTTCGACGTCCTGCGGACGACGGTGGTCGGCGCGCCCTCCCCGGAGCAGCGGCGCCTGCTCGAGGCGGGGCTTCGGGCCACGGCCGCCGCGGTGGAGGCGGCGCGGCCCGGGGTTGCCGCCGAGCGCCTCCTCGCCGTCGCGCACGAAGTGATTGCGGCCGACGGCTTCGGGGAGTACGCTCGCCCCTTCGCGGGCCACGCCATCGGCCTCGAGACCGTAGAAGAGCCGTACCTCGTCCCCGGGGTCTCGACGCCGCTTGCGCCCGGCATGGCCCTCTGCGTCGAGCCCGGGATCGCCGTTCCGGGGCTCGGGGGCGTGTGCGTGGAGCAGGAGATCCTCGTCACGGAAGGCAGCCCGGAGATCATCACCCACGCCCCCATCCGCCTCTGGTAGGGGGTGGGAAGGCCTATGGATGCCCCGCTGGACCTCATTCAGGATGTCCTCCCCGGGACGGTCGCCCTGGCGGTCCGGGTCCGGGAGGGGCATCGGTCTGTCCCCATCCTGGGGGAGGAGCGGATGGGAAGCGGGGGCGTGGTGGACCCGCGTGGCTACATCCTCACCGTCAACTACCTCGTGCTGGGCGCCGGGGAGATCACCGTGGGCCTGACCGACGGCCGGACAGCGGCGGCCGGCGTCGCCGCCCAGGACTACGACAGCGGCCTCGCCCTTCTGCGCGTGGAGGGAGCGGGGCTGTCGGCCCTCCGGATGGGCTCCTCCGTGGACCTCACGCTGGGGGACCCGGTCTTCGCCGTCGGGAGCACCGGCCGGGCGGAGCGACGGGGGAGCGGGGGGCTGGTCACCTACCTGGGGGAGTTCGACGCTGAGTGGGAGTACATGCTGGACCGGGCCATCGTCTCCACGGCGGAGAACCCTGGCTATGGCGGCGGGCCCCTCTTCGACAACCGGGGCCTCATGGTCGGGATCGTCTCGCTGACCCTGGAGGGGATCGGCCAGGCCAGTCTGGCGATCCCGGTGGAGGCCTACCGGCTGCACCGGCTCGAATTGCTCGAGCACGGGGGGATCGTGAGCCGGCCGCACCGCGCCTGGCTCGGCTGCTACGTGCAGAGCCAGCGGAGGTTGGCGGCCTGAAGGCGGGGGACCGGATCCGGGAGGTGGGCTTTTGCAGCGTGAGCGGGCGGCGGGACTTCTACGAGGAACTGTGGAAATACCGGGCGGGGGAGCGCGTGACCCTGACGGTCCGCCGGGAGGACGAGCGCCTGAAGGTCGCCCTCCCGAGTGGCGAACGGGAGGCCTTCTTCCGGTAGGAACCGCCCATGATCCGCCCCCTGCCCGCGGGCAGGGGCGGCACCTGACGACAGGAGACCGCGAATGCCGACGGCGCTCGACTTTCTCAGCATCGGTGCCCATCCCGACGACGCCGAGATCGGGACCGGGGCCTTCCTCCTCAAGATGCAGAAGCGCGGCTACCGGACCGGGATGCTCTGCTTGACCGAAGGCGACATGGGGAACGGCACCCCCGAGCAGCGGCGGAAGGAGGCGGCGGAGGCGGCGGCCGGCCTCAAGGTGAACGCCTTCGAGATCCTGAACCTGGGAGACACCCGCCTCGAGGACTCCTTCGACAACCGGGTGGCCGTGGCCTCCTTCATCCGGAAGTACCGGCCGGCGGTGGTCCTGGCGCCCTACTACGGCCTGGAGCCGGGCCGGGGCCGCGGGCACGCCGACCACATCGCGGCCGGCCACCTGGTCAGCCACGCCGCGAACTTCGCCCACCTCGAGAAGTTCCCGGCACAGGGGAAGCCCCACTTCATCAAGAAGGTCTTCTACTACTTCCTGGCTCCCTACTTCCGCCCCACCTTCATCGTGCCGGTGGACGAGGAGTTCCCCGAGGCGATCGAGGCCATGCGCGCCCACGCCTCCCAGTTCAACCGGACCGACCGACCCCCGTTTTTCCCGAGCCGCCTCGAGGCGACCGCCGCCTACTACGGCGCGCTCATCGGCGCGAAGTACGGCCAGGCCTTCTACGTCCAGGACACGCTGCGCCTGGAAGACCCGCTCCCCCTCTTCGCGTGAAGGAGGCCGCATGGATCTCGGGCTGAAGGGGAAGGTGGCGCTGGTCACGGGGGGGAGCCAGGGGATCGGCCTGGCCATCGCCCGCGCGTTGGCCCAGGAGGGGGGGCGCCTCAGCGTCTGCGCCCGGACCGGGACTGTCCTGGAGGAGGCCGCCGCACGGATCCGGGCGGAGACCGGCGCGGAGGTGCTCGCCGTCGCGGCCGACCTGGCCCAGGGCGAGGCGATCCGCGCGGTGGTGGCCCGAACGGTCGGCGCCTTCGGGCGCGTGGACATCCTGGTGAACAACGCCGGGAGCACGCAGCGGGGGGACTTCCTCGCCTTCCCCGACGAGCACTACTGGGCCGACTGGAACGGGAAGCTGTTCGCCACCATCCGGATGAGCCGGGAGGTCTTCCCGCACATGCAGCGGCAGCGGTGGGGGCGGATCGTCAACGTCGTGGGCGTCGCCGCCCGCAACCCCGTGCCCACCTTCATGACGGGGGGGACGGGCAACGCTGCGATCGTGAATTTCACCAAGGCCCTGGCAGACCTGGGCGCGCCGCACAACATCTTGGTGACCGCCGTGCACCCCAGCACCACCCGCACCCCCGGTACCGCCAGTACCGCCGGTGCCCCCCGTACCACCCGTTCCTCCCGTTGTCCCCTGCGTACTCGCCGGATCCCCGTAATTGACCGCCAGTGGCGATTCGGCATCGACCGTGTCCCCCACGCCGTGGAAGGCAAAGTCGTCTCCCGCGCCGCCCAAAATCGCGTTTCCAACCACCCGTTCCCCATCGACCTCGGTGGGGGAGAGGACATAAATGAGGCCGTTCCAATTGTCGGGGGCAGGGGATTCTCCACCGGAGCCCCCTCCGGCCGGCGAGCCGAAATCAAAATTGTTTCCGATATGGAGCCAGCTTCCCCAATTGTTGACCTCCACGTTGTCACCGGCAAAAGTTTCGTAGTCCTTGATGCGAATCACCAGAACATTCGGATCGGCTCCCGCCGTCCTCTGATCGACCAGAACAACCAAAAGGTCCTTTCTCTTCGGATCATTCGGGTCCACCATCACATAGGCAAAATCGAAATCGGCGGGGGGAACGATATTGACGTCGCGGGTCTCGGAATCTTCACCCGGCGAGCGGGTGACCACGATTTCATTTTCTCCCACATCGGCGCGCACCCCCGGCTGGGCCTCGTCGGCTTCTCGATCCCCGCGCCGGGGAATCACGGTGTCGAGATAAGTATCTTCGATGACAACCTCATTGACCCGGTTTCTCTCTCCCAGCAGGT